>JBFFWJ010000105.1:0-9211 GCA_041570315.1 Longimicrobiales bacterium
CCAACCGGGAGGCGCGGCCCGCGCGACACCGCTAGCTGATCAGCCTGCGAACCAGGATCGGATCGAGGCCTTCCTCGCGCAGCAGCTCGTTCAGCCGGGCGAGGTCCTGCTCGATGATGAGGCCGAGGCGGAGCATCTCCTCCTGCAGAAGCCCGTCGAGCCGCGCGAAGACCTCACGCGATTGCTCCGTCGGAGGGAAGTCGGCGCTCGACACGCCGTTCAGGAGCGCGGCCAGCTTGTTGTTGATCTTGATCGGGAAGTTGAGCGGATCCTGCCGGCTCTCGTTGCGCACCTGATAGATCTCGGACTCGACCTCGCCCAGGCGCTCCTTCACGAGATCTCCCTGGACCTGGATCTGCGCGTTGTCCGTCTGCTCCTGGCGATCGTCGACCTCGCCCTTGATCTGGCGGATGTCGATCACCGCCTGGTTGGCCTCGGTGACCTTGTCACGGATCTCCAGCGCGAGGTCGAGCTGCGCCTGGAGCTGGGCGATCGTGACCGGCTCGGCGCGGGGGTCGAGCCGGACCTCGAACGGCCGCGCGACCGTGCGGTCGCCCGCCGTCAGGCGGACCGTGTACGACCCCGGAAGCACGACCGGGCCCTGGTTGCTTCCCGACCAGAAGATCATGCCCTCGAAGTCGACGTAGCCGGGATAGCGCAGGTCCCACAGGAAGGTGTGGGCCCCGGCCTGCCCCGACGGCCTCGGAGGCCCGCCTCCGCCGAAGCGGCGTCCGCCCCGACGTCCCCCCGCCGGGGGCGCCTCGGCCACCGTGGCGTCTCCCTCGAACGTCTCGACGACCCCGCCGTTCTCGTCGAGGAACTCGAGCGTGACGTCGGAGTCCTCGGCGAGCCAGTAGCGGACCTGGACTCCGTTGTCGACGCCGCGATAGGTGTCGACGGGCTCGAAGAGGTAGACGTCCGCCTCCGCGACGGTCCGGCTCATGTCGCGCAGCGGCGTGATGTCGCGCATGACCCAGAACGAGCGCCCGTGCGTCCCGATCACGAGGTCGTCCTCCTTGACCACGATGTCGGAGACCTGCACGACCGGCAGGTTCTGGCCGAGGGGCTGCCACCGCCCGCCGTCGTCCCAGGAGACGTACACGGTGCGCTCGGAGGCCGCGTAGAGCAGCCCCGCGCGCTCCGGGTCCTCGCGCACGGCGCGCACGAAGTCGTCGCCGGGGATGCCCTCGACGATCTTGGTCCAGCTCCGCCCGTAGTCCTCGGTCTTCCACACGTACGGGCTGCGGTCGTCGTCCACGAGGTAGCGGATGCCGGCGACGTACGCCTTGCCCGGCGTGGTGGGGGACGCCTCGATCGTGTTGATGCGGACGAAGTCCGGGGCGTCCGGGGGCGTGACGTCCGTCCACGTCGGCTCGGCGGCCGAGGCGTTGCGGGTGACGTGCACGAGCCCGTCGTCCGAGCCCGCCCACAGGACGTCGGGGTCGTGGAACGAGGGCGCGAGCGCGAACACGGTGGCGTAGACCTCGACGCCCGTCTGGTCCTTCGTGATCGGGCCCCCGGACTCGATCATCGTCTCCGGCTCGGCCCGGGTCAGGTCGGGGCTGATGCGCGTGAAGCTCTGTCCCTCGTTCGTCGTCTTCCAGACGTGCTGGCTCGTGGTGTAGAGCACGTTCGAGTCGTGGTGGCTGAAGACGATCGGGAAGGTCCACTGGACCCGCTCCACGAGCGATGCCGAGGACTGCCCCATCGGGTTCTCGGGCCACACGTTGATCGCCCGGCTCTGCCCGTTCTGCTGGTTCTTGCGCGTGAGCGTGCCGGAGTGCGACCCGGCGTAGAGGATGTGCGGGCGATCGGGGTTGGCCGCGATGTAGCCGCTCTCTCCGCCCCCGGCGTCGTAGAGGAAGCGCTCTCCGGCGTCTCCGCCGTAGAGGTGGTCCCACCCCCGGCTGGGCACGCACGCGGTCGAGTTGTCCTGCTGCGCGCCGCAGATGTGGTACGGGAAGTGGTTCGTCGTGGTGACCCGGTAGAACTGCGCGGTGGAGTAGTCCTGGTCGGTCCAGGTCTCACCGCCGTTGAGCGACACGTTGGCGCCGCCGTCGTTGGACTCGATCATCCGGTCCGGGTCGGTCGACGAGATCCACAGGTCGTGGTTGTCGCCGTGCGGCACGCCGATCGAGTTGAAGGTCTCCCCGCCGTCGGTCGACCGGTAGAAGCCGGTGTTCAGGGCGTACATCACGTCCCGGTCCTGCGGGTCGGCGTACACGCGGGTGTAGTAGAACGCGCGCTGGCGCAGGTCGCGCTGCGCGTTGACGCGCTCCCAGGTCAGGCCCGCGTCGTCGGAGCGGAAGACGCCGCCCTCCTCGTTCTCGACGAGCGCCCACACGCGATCCGGATCGGCCGGGGACACCGCGACGCCGATCTTGCCGACGACGCCCTCGGGCATCCCGGGCGCGCGCGTGATCTCGTTCCACGTCTCGCCGCCGTCGACGGACTTGAAGAGGCCGCTGCCCGGGCCGCCGGAGCTCATCCCCCACGACTTGCGCCACGCCTCCCACAGCGCGGCGTACAGGACGTCGGGGTTGCCGGGCTCCATCGAGATGTCGACCGCGCCCGTGCGGTCGTCCCGGTACAGGACCCGCCGCCACGTCCGGCCCCCGTCGGTCGTCTTGTAGACGCCGCGCTCGGCGTTGGGCGCCGAGTGCTTGCCGAAGGCCGCGACCCAGGCGGTCGAGCAGTCGGTCGGATGGATCCGGATCCGCGAGAAGTTCTGAGCCTCCTCGAGCCCGAGATGCGTCCACGTCTCGCCGGCGTCGTCGGAGCGGTACACGCCGTCGCCCTGCTGGATGTTGCCGCGGAGCTGGGTCTCGCCGGTGCCGATGTAGACGACGTCGGGGTCGGCGGCGCACACCTGGACCGCGCCGACCGACGAGCTGCCGATCTGATGGTCCGTGACGGGCTGCCAGGTGGTGCCGGCGTCGGTGGACTTCCACAGCCCTCCGCCCGTCGCACCGAAGTAGTACTCGAACGGCCGGGCGTCGCTGCCCGCGACCGCCGTCGAGCGGCCCCCACGCGCCGGGCCGATGTTCTCCCAGCGGAGGTTCTCGAGCAGCTCGGCGGGAAAGGCCTGGGCCAGCGCGTCGGTCGAGAGCAGGGCGATGGCCGCGACCGCCGGAATCCACGCGCGCTTCAACGTTCGACCCTCCATGTTCGCCACCCTTGGAGAAGGTGAGTGGGAGGGTCTTTTCTCGGGTCCGGGACACACACGTCCCGATACCCCTAGGACACTGGCGCCGGTCGGGCTGTTGGACAAGCTCTCGGGGGCCTGCGCTCGGCCGCGGCGGCCTTCGCGCGAGCTCGCCCTGCCCACCGTGGCCCGGCCGGTGTTGCGCCGCCGGAGCCGGCGATCCACCATGGCGGGCATGATCATCCGCGGCATCGCGCACGGCGCCCGATGAAGTCGTTCTTCCCCATGCGAAGGCGTGAGGCGGCGACGCTCGTCTTCCTCGTCGCCTTCGCCGCCTTCGCGTTCATACCGGCGTGGCGCAGCGCCGAGCTGTGGGGGATGGCGGTGTTCGGGTGGCTCATCGCCGCCTTGATGCTGGTCTCGCCCGCCCTCGCGCTCGCGGCGTTCCGGACGGGAGGCGGGGGCCGCCGCGCAGGGCCCGCGGGGGAGGACCCCGCGGGCGGGAGCGGGCCCGACAGCGCACCGGGCGCCGGCGGAGGGACGCCCTGATGCTGCTCGAGCGCATCCTCGTCGGGATCTACCTGGCCGCCTGCATCGGCATCGGCGTGGGCGTGTCGAGGAGGGTCCTGGCCTCGAGCGACGAGTACTGGGTGGCGGGCCGCAGGATCGGCACGGTGGTGAACTCGATGGCCATCATGGCGGCGCTCGCCAGCGGCGGCTCGATCATCGGGGTCATGGGGCTCGCCTACGCCCAGGGGATCCCCGCCACGCTGGCCCTCTTCGGAGGCGCCGTCGTGGGCTTTCCGCTGGCCTCGATCCTCGTCGCCAAGCCCCTGCGCAACTTCGGCAGGTTCACGATCACCGACTTCCTGAGCTACCGCTACCCGCACCCGATCGTGCGGTACCTGGTGCCGCTCCTCATCGTGGCGGCGTTCACCATCTACATCGTCGCGCAGCTCAAGGCCGCGGGCATCACGGCCGAGGCGCTGCTCGGGATCCCCTACAACACCGCCCTGGCCCTCGCCACGGTCGTCTTCATCACCTACGTCTCGTTCGGGGGCATGGTCGCGGTCACGCTGACCGACGTGATCCAGGGATTCCTCATGGTCGTCGTCGTGATCGGCACGGCGGTGGTGCTGACGTGGCGCATCGGATCGCCGTTCGAGATCATGAGCCAGGCGACGACCGTGGCCCCCGAGCTCGGGCAGGTGACCCACATGCCCGTGTCCGGCTATCTCGGCTACTTCATCATCTGGGCCACGGCGATCCCGGTGATCCCCCACATCGTCATGCGGGTGTTCACCGCCAGGGACGCCGACAGCGCGCGTCTGTCGCTGAACCTGGCGATGTTCGTCTACAGCGCGGTGATCCTGGCCGCGGTGCTCGCGATCGTCCCCGTGGGCCGGATCGACTTCCCTGGGCTGCAGGACGCCGACCAGCTCTTCCTGCGGGTCATGGAGGTGCAGTTCCCGCCGGTCATCCGCGGGATCGCGGTCGCGGCCGTCCTCGCCGCCGTCATGTCCACGACCGACGCGCTGCTCCTCGCCTGCAGCTCGGCGATCGCGCACGACATGCTCGGGGGCGTGCTGCGGGGCCGGGCCAGCGAGCGCACGCTCACCGTCGTGCGCGTGGGCTCGACGTGGGTCATCGGGCTCGCGGCGCTGCTGTGGGCGTTCTCTCCGCCCGAGCTGATCTCGGAGTTCTACACCGCGGGGGTGGGGGTGCTGAGCGCCAGCCTGTTCGTGCCCACCGTCGCCGGGCTCTGGTGGAAGAAGGCCAACCTCGTGGGCGGCGTCGGGGCGGTGGTGTCGGGCGCGGTCGTGTACGTCCTGGTGCAGGCGGGCATCGTCGACGTCGGGCTCGCGCCGGTGGTCGTCGCCCTCTTCGCCAGCGCAGCGGCGATGCTGCTGGGTGGGCTGCTCGGTCGGCCGGAGTCGCCCGAGATGATCGAGCGGATCGGGGCGCTACACCGCTGAGATCGAGGGGAGCAAGCGGACGCGCACGTTCAACAGCTCGGTGAAAGGAGGGCCCGGGCGTCGCGGCGCGCCTCTCAATCGCCGAGGAAGATCGACTGCGCGCTCCACTGCGGGCCGTGGAGCCCGGCAGCGGCGAGGTACGCGTCCAGGTGCTGATGGATGATCTCCTGGACCAGATTGCCCCCCGTCGCCTGCGATGCGATGTCGACGACCTCGCCGCCCACGTGCGTGTACCCGAGCTGTGACACCGAGTCGGCGAGCACCTTCAGGGCTGGACCGAGCACGGGGTAGGTCCGAGCCAGGCCTCGCAGCTCCTCGGGGACCCAAGCGTGCGGCACGACGTCGCGTCGATTCACGATGCGCCGGGTCCGCCCGGCGAGCGCCGCGTCGTAACGCCGCGCGAACGCCGCATCGCCGGCCGTCGGTCCCGCGAAGGAGAAGCACTCGATCTCCGCCTGGCGCGCGGGCGCCCACGTCTCCGCCAGCCACAGCGACGTCGCGATCGCGAGCGCGCCGCCCTTGCTGTGCCCCGTCACGGCCACGCTCGCGGGCTGGTCGACGTCGCGATTCAGGAACTGGATCAGGCTCTCGCCGGGGCCCCGCGCCGTCTCGATGTGGTGGACCAGGCGATCGAACACGTGCCGGTGGACGACGTCCACACGGTCACGGCGACGCAACAGCAGCTCGCGGAATCTGCGCAGCAGCGACCTCCTCGAGTCGTCGAAGCGATCGCGCAACCGGTCGAGCGCCCGCGCTCGGAGCGCGTTGCCGGCAGCGCCCGTCAGCGCGTCGATCCGTGTCTCGAGGTCGACGTCGGAGAACGAGCCGGGCTCCCTCAGCAGCCGATCGGGCTCGATCTCCGGAAGCGCCTTGGCGAACTCCCGGAGAGCGCTCGCGAGCGCGTTGCCGAGTGGCGCGAGCACGCCTCCTGACGATGGCGGGACCTCGGCGGCGAGATGCCGGGCGATCGCGAGTCCCAGGGCCGTGCTCGCCGACAGCTTGGCGGGTGCCGCGCCCGCAGGCTCCCAATCGACCTGGAGTCGCACCCACAGATCCCCGAAGACCCAGTCGAACGCCGACACCGGGTTGGTGCCACGGATCGCAACGACGTAGCGGGGACGCTCGCCGGCTGGACGGTCTCGCTGCCGGGCCACGTACATCATCGCATCGTCGAAGAGCGACGTCGGCGCGCGGAACGCCGCCGGTCCCCAGACGAGGTCCCACTTGCCCAGCCCCTCGGCGTCGAGTCTCGGGAGCCACGGCCGCAGCGCCTCCGCGATCGCCGCCTCGCCCTGCCTCCCGAAGCCCCGGTAGGTGAGCGCCGCCAGCGCGAGCATGGTCCTGTCGTCTTGGTTCACCGAATCAGCCTCCGCTCACACCGGCCCGGACCGCAAAGGAAGACGCCGACGGGAAGTTATGTCCGGCCGGACGCACGCGCATCGAGCCACGCGACCGGGATCGCCCTGCCTGCGCGGGGTCCCCACCCGGGCCCCAGGTGCGGGCCCTGGGGCCGACGAACTAGCGGAGGGGGGCGACGAGTGTGTGTCCTCGCCCTCGCTTGCCACGCCGACCCGAACCCACTACCTGCAGGGCCGATCGCCGTACCGCACAGGCGCGCGGATCCATGCCGCAGCTCCGCGCAAGCGCCGCACGCCGGTGGGCGCAGACCCGAACCCGCACCACACGCCCCTGGCCGCATGATCCGTCCCCACGCCCGCGCGCTTCCCCTCCCCGCGATCGCGCGCCCCGTCCTCGCCATCGCGCGCCCCGTCCTCGACCTCGCGATCGTCCTCGCGATCGCCCTCACGCTCGCCCTCACGCTCGCCCCCACGCTGCTCGCCCTGTTCCCCGCCCACGCCGCCGCCCAGAACCGCACCGACGCCGGCAGTCAGGGCGCCCGGCCCGACGACCCGGCGGCCGCGGCCGCCCCCACCGACGCCGAGCTGGGGCTCGTGCCCGGCCGGCCCCGCGTGCGTCCGGTCCGCCTCGACGCGCCTCCGGTCATCGACGGACGCCTCGACGACGAGGCGTGGCGGCGCGCCCCGGTGCTGAGGGAGTTCGTGCAGCAGAGCCCGCTCGACGGCGCGCCGGCCACGGAGGAGACGGAGGTGTGGGTCGCCTACGACAGCGACCACCTCTACGTGGCGGTCCACGCCCACTACGACGACCCGTCGATCATGCGCGCGGGCCGGGTCGACCGGGACCAGGCGTTCATGGACGACCTGTTCACGGTCTACCTCGACACCTTCATGGACCAGCAGCGGGCGTACGACTTCGACGTGAACCCGTACAACGTCCAGGGCGACGGCATCCTGAACGCCGGGGGGCGCGGCTCGGGCGGTCAGGCGATCCCGCGCGCCGACCGCTCCTGGGACGTGCTCTTCGACTCCGGCGCGCAGATCGTCGAGGACGGCTACACGGCCGAGCTCGCCATCCCCTTCAAGAGCATCCGCTACCCGACCAGGCGGCCGGGCGAGCCGCACTACTGGGGCTTTCAGATCGCGCGCGAGGTCAAGGACAAGAGCCAGGAGAACATCGTGTGGGCGCCGATGTCGCGCGACGAGTCCTCCTTCTTCTCGCAGATGGGCGTGCTCGAGGGGATGACCGACCTGTCGGTGAGCCGCAACCTGGAGGTCCTGCCGACCTTCACCGCGATCCGCTACGGCGAGATCGAGCCGGCGCGGCCCGGCGGACCCGCCTTCGTGGACCGGAGCACCGACCCCGACGCGGGCCTCAACGTCAAGTACGGGGTGACGTCGAACATCACCCTGGACGCGACGCTCAACCCGGACTTCTCGCAGATCGAGTCCGACCGGCCGCAGATCGAGGTCAACCAGCGCTTCCCGCTCTTCTTCGACGAGCTGCGGCCCTTCTTCGTGGAGGGCGCCGACATCTTCGACGTCTCCGCGCCGCTCGTGATGGTGCACACGCGCACGATCGTCGACCCCGACTTCGGCGCGAAGCTGACCGGCAAGGTGGGCAAGCTCAGCTTCGGCGCGCTGGTGGCCGACGACGCGGCGCCGGGCCGGGTGGGCGATCCGGCCGACCCGCTCTTCGAGCAGAAGGCCCAGACGTACATCGGGCGGGCCCGGTTCGACCTGTATCCGGAGTCGTTCGTGGGCGCGGTCTTCACCGACCGCGAGCTCATGGGCAGCTACAGCCGCCTGGGCGGCTCGGACGGGATTCTGCGCCTCGACGCGACGCGCATCCTCAACTACAACCTGATGGGCACGACCCGGCGCACCCTCGACGGCGAGCAGACCGAGGGCTTCATGTGGGACGTGCGCGTGCGCCAGAACGCGCGCAACCTGCGCTGGCTCCTCATGCTCTACCAGGTGTCGCCGAACTTCGAGACCGACGTCGGCTTCGTGCGCCGAAACGACCAGCAGATCATCCAGTCCGAGGTGGGCTACCGCTTCTGGCCCGAGGGCACGGTGATCAGCTGGGGCCCGGATCTGCGCTTCGAGCGCAACTGGGACTTCGCCGAGGTGCTGCAGGACGAGCAGCTCCGGCTCGGCCTCGACTTCGAGCTCGTCAACAACGTCACCTTCGGCGGCAGCTACGAGCGCACGCTCGAGCGCTTCGCCGAGATCGACTTCCGCAAGACCCAGCTCTCGGCCCGGGCGAGCGTGAGCTCGAGCCGCCGCTTCTCCTTCCGTGCCGACGCGTCCGTGGGCGACCAGATCCGCTTCGGGGCCGATCCGTTCCTGGGCGACGAGCTGCGCTGGAGCGTCTCGTCGACGCTGCGGCCCGTGCCGCGGCTCACCTCCGAGCTGAGCCTGCAGACGAGCCGCCTCACCGACCCGCGCAACGGCGACGAGAAGGTCTTCGACGTGAAGATCTTCCGCGCCCGCACCACGCTGCAGCTCGGCGAGCGGCTCTTCCTGCGCAACATCTCGGAGCTCAACACCTTCGACGAGAAGCTCGACCTGAACGTGCTCTTCACCTACCGGGTGAACGCGGGCACGGTGGTCTACCTCGGCTACGACGACCACTACCGCCAGGGCGACCTGATCCGCGGCGACACCGACCGCGACGGCATCAACGAGCAGCTCTTCTACGAGAGCGGGCTGCGCCGCACGAGCCGGGC
>JBFFWJ010000106.1:0-9074 GCA_041570315.1 Longimicrobiales bacterium
CGGTGCTCGTTGACTAGCTCCAATGTGACGCCGAAGCTTGCTGCATGTCACGTACCATCGCTGAACGGCGACACGCCGCCGCACCCCGGCCAGCCGAAAGTACCGATCGGCTCTGGCCGCCACAATCACGGCGGCTCTCCGCCCTCCTCGCGATCTGCGCTCTCGCCTGCGTCCCCGCCCCGGACTCCTCCGGGGAGCTGCAGGGGGAGCCCGAGGCCGATGCACGGAGCGTGCGGGCGGGCATCGAGGTGCTGCTCTCCGACTCGCTCCACCTCGTGGCCGGGCGGCGCGTGGGCCTCATCACGAACCACACGGGCATCTACCGCCGCGCGCCCGAGCCGGGCGCGGCCGGAGCCGGACGGATCACGAGCACGATCGACGGCCTGCACGAGGCGCCGGAGGTCGAGCTGGTCGCGCTGTATGCGCCCGAGCACGGCATCCGGGGCGACGAGGACGCGGGGGCGAGGATCGACTTCTCGGTGGACGAGCGCACCGGCACGCCGATCCACTCGCTCTACGGCGAGACGCGGCGTCCGACCCCCGACATGCTCGAGGGCGTCGAGGCTCTGCTCTTCGACATGCAGGACGTGGGGTCCCGCTACTACACGTACGTGTCGACCATGGCCCTCGCGATGGAGGCCGCCGGCGAGGCCGGCATACCCTTCATCGTGCTGGACCGGCCGAACCCGATCCGCGGGGACGTCGTGCAGGGCAACGTGCTCGAGCCCGAGTATGCGACCTTCGTGGGACTGTACCCCGTGCCGATGCGACACGGGATGACGGCCGCGGAGCTGGCCCGGCTGTACGTCGGCGAGTTCGGAATCCGGGTGGATCTCCGTGTCGTGCCCATGGACGGCTGGCGGCGCTCCATGACCTTCGCCGACACCGGATTGGACTGGCTCGCTCCGTCGCCGAACATGCCGTCCCTCGAAAGCGCGCTCGCGTACCCCGGTACCTGTCTCTTCGAGGGAACGCCCCTCTCCGTGGGGCGCGGCACGGATCGGGCCTTCCAGTGGATCGGGGCGCCGTGGCTGGACGGCGAGGCGCTGGCCGAGACGTTGGGCGGCTACGGGTTCGAGGGCGTCCGCTTCGAGCCCGTCCGGTTCACGCCCGGCGAAGCCAGCGACGGCAAGTTCGTGGGCCGGGAGGTTCAGGGGGTGCGGTTGATCGCGGAGTCGAGCGCGTACGACGCGCCGTCGGTGGCCGTCGCCATGCTCATCGAGACCCGTCGTGCGTCGGGCGAGCAGTGGGGATGGCGCGTGGCCCACTTCGATCGGCTCGCCGGGACCGACGGCCTCCGGCTCGGACTCGAGGCCGGCCAGGACCTGGAGGCGCTCACGGCCGGCTGGTCGCGAGCGGGCGCGGACTTCGAGACGCTCCGGGCCCCCTACCTCATCTATCCCTGACCCCGGGCCCGCGATGAAGAAGAGCCTTCTTCCCGCGCTGACGCTGATCGGGCTCGCGTGCCGGGGCGGCCCGTCCTACACGGGTCCGGTCACGCCGCCGCCCACGACGCCCGACGAGCTGGTCGCGCTTCACGAGGGCGTTCGCGTCGGGGGGCTGGACGACCGGCGCTTCGGTCACGAGGCGTACTGGGCCGCGGTTCGGCCGTACGTCGGGGGCGAGGTCTCGAGCGTCGTGGCCGGCACGAGCGCCGAGGGCCGGGACATCCACCACCTGACCTTCGGCGCTGGGCCGACGCGCGTCCTCCTGTGGTCGCAGATGCACGGCAACGAGAGCACGGCGTCGATGGCGCTCGCCGACATCGTCCGCTTCTTCCACGAGTCGCCCGACCATCCTCTGGCGCGCAGGATCGCGGAGGGGTCGACCGTGCACCTCGTGCCCATGCTCAATCCCGACGGAGCCGAGCGATTCCAGCGGCGCAACGCCCAGGGCATCGACGTGAACCGGGACGCCCGGCGCCTCCAGACGCCGGAGGGCCGGATTCTCAAGGAGGTGCGTGACCGGATCGAGCCGCACTTCGGCTTCAACCTGCACGACCAGAACGCGGCCGTGCGCGTGGGGCGCTCGGACCGTGGCGTGGCGATCGCGCTTCTCGCGCCCGCGTTCAACGAGGCTCGCGACGTCGACGACAAGCGGCGCCGTGCGATGCAGGTCGCGACCCTCCTCATCGAGGCGATGGATCCGCTCGTCCGTGGCCACATCGCGAAGTACGACGACACCTACAACCCCCGGGCCTTCGGGGACCTGATGGGCGCATGGGGCGCCAGCACGGTGCTCATCGAGTCGGGCGCCTGGGCGGACGACCCCCAGAAGCAACACCTGCGCAGGACGAACTTCGTCGGCATCCTCACCGCGCTGGACGCGATCGCCTCCGGCCGCTACGCGGAGTACGACCCCGGCGTATACGAGGCGCTGGAGTTCAACGGACGGGCCGTCCCCGACCTGCTGATCCTGGGGGGCACGATCGCCGTACCGGGCCTTCCCCCGCTCACCGCGGACGTCCTCGTCAACTACGACCGTCCGCTCTTGAAGCGGGAGGGGATCGTGGCCGACGTCGGCGACCTGGGTGAGGCGCAGGCCCAGGACACGCTCGACGTGTCGGGGCTCTACCTGATCCCGCTTCCGGACGCGCTCGCCGACAACGCCGGCGCCTTGGGCACGGGCGGTCCGGCGCACTTCCTGATCGCCGAGGACGAGCTCGGACGACGTCCCCGCTTCCTCTTCGAGGGGACTCTGCCGGACAACCGCTGAGCGGGGTGCCGCGCGCGTGCGCCCCCGTCCGGTCAGGGAGGCGGTGCGCCGCCGCTGCCCGGCTCCCGCGGGAACCGGAACTCCGTCCAGCGGTCGGGCCTCCACCACGATCCGTCGAAGACGTGGGTGAGCCGATCCTCGAAGTGCCCGATGTCGGCGAGCATGACCGACCGCGTCGGCGCGTCGGCGGGGGCGAAGAAGTCCTCCCAGTGCCCCAGCAGGACCAGCCTGGGACGCAGGTTCTGCACGAACGCCTCCGGGTGCCAGTCGACCTGGTCGAAGGTCGCCGGCACGAGGATCGCGACGTCCACGGGCCGCTCCCGGATCAGCCCGTCCGGAGCGAAGCCGGCGGGAGCCTGCGCGACCGCGTCCTGATAGTAGACCCGGAAGGCCACCGAGCCGTCCGGGGCGAGGAAGTCGACGAGGTAGGCCAGCGTCTCGCCGGCCAGCCACTCGTCGGCGGTTCTCGGCGGCTCCGTCAGCGGTCGGGCCCGTCGTCCCTCGTACAGGGTGAGCCCCTCGAAGTGCGGGGCATGGTCGGACCGGAGCGGCATCACGCGGACGCTCGGGCCGTAGGACAGCCAGCGGCCCGGGGTCTCGTGATCGCCCGCCGCGTCGTCGACCACGTCCACCCTGCCCCCCACGCCCGACCAGGTGCCGAGCGTGTTCGCGACCGTCCGGTTCCCCACGATGCGAGCTCCGGGCGCGTGCGCCAGCGCCACCCGCGGAACGTCCATGAGGTGGTCGTAGTGGGCGTGTCCCACGAGGATCGCCCGAGCGGCCGAGACGTCGTATCGGGACATGAACCGGTCGACGGCGGCCGTGTCGGAGGCGATCCTCCACAGCCCCGTCCGGTAGAGGCCGGGGTTCGAGAAGAGGGGACCGCTGAGGATCACGTCCGAGCCGTGCTGCATGATCCAGCCGCCGCTGCCCAGGTAGACCATGCGCAACTCGTCTGCACCCGCCGGAGCGCGGTCCACGAGCCCCGAAACCCCGGGTCCGACGCGCGCGCAGGAGAGGCCGGCCGCCGCCAGGGCGAGGGCGGTCACCGCCCGGAGGGGCGGGGGTCTCATCGGGTCCCGCACTCAGTGCGTGTCGAGGAGCGACTGGATGCGCACGGGGTCCGAGGTCGTGAGGAGCGCCAGCATGAGGACGATGCGCGCCTTGTGCGCGGGCAGGTCCCCGGCGGCCAGGACGCCCCGGGCGACGGCCTCGGACGAACCCATCACCCTGCCCTCGGGCACCCGGGAGGCCAGGATCACGGGGATCCTCGCTTCGGCGACCTCCCGCACGGCCGCCCCCATCCCCGGGCTCGCGCGCCCGCCGCCGAAGGCCTGGACCACGACCCCCGCCACGCCCGACCCCGCGACGTGCCGCAGGACCGAGCCGTCGTTGCCGGCATAATCCGCGACGATCGCGACCTCAGGCAGCTCGGTCGCGGCGCCGAGGCGAAGGTCGGAGTGGGTCGTGTGCCGCGTGGCCGGCGCTCTCCGGAATACGACCCGGTCGGCGTCCACGACGCCGAGGGCGCCCCACTCACGAGAGACGAAGGTGTCGACGCGGTTGTTGTCCATCTTGCGGACGTCCCGCGCCGAGTGGACCTCGTCGTTGAGGACCACGAGCGTGCCGCGCTCCCGGGCCTCGGGCGTGACGGCGACCCGCACGCCCGACAGGAGGTTGGCCGGGCCGTCGGCCGACACGGCCGTCGACACGCGCATGGAGCCCACCATCACCACCGGCCGGGGATCGTCCACCGTGAGGTGCAGGAAGTACCCCGTCTCCTCCATCGTGTCGGTCCCGTGCGTGACCACGACGCCCGAGAGCTCCCGATCCTCCCCGAGGATCTCCCCGACGCGCCGCGAGAGGCGGAGCCAGTGGTCGGGCGTCATCGACGACGAGCCGATCCGGCTGAACTCCTCCACCTCCAGCCTCGCGATCGCGGCGAGCTCGGGCACGGCTCCCACGAGCTGGGCGCCGGTGAGCTGACCCGCACCCCCCTGGCCGGCGATCGTGCCCCCGGTGGCGATCACGCGGACGCGAGGCAGCTCCTGAGCCGTCCCCCGACCGAGGCCCGGGCCCCCGGCGGCTCCGAGCGCGACGGCGAGACAGACCGCGCGGCTCAGGGTCATCCCGCCGCCCCGATCCGCGCTCCCTCGACCACGCGAGCCACCCGCGCCAGGAACGCCTCCGAAAGCCCCCTGGTCACCGGCCCGACCGCGCCGTCCCCGACCGCTCGGCCATCGACCTCCACGCACGGGCGGACCTCGCCGGTCGTCCCGGTGAAGAACAGCTCGTCCGCGAGGCCGAGCTCCTCGACCTGGATCGGGCGCTCCTGGACGGGGATGCCGGCCTCCCTCGCCAGCTCCAGCACGATGCCCCGCGTGATGCCGGGGAGGATCTGGTTCGTGTTCGGGTGGGTCACGACCGTGTCGCCGAAGACGGCCCAGAAGTTCTGGTGCGCCCCCTCGAGGGCCACACCGTCACGAACCAGGATCGCGTCGTCCGCCCCGCGGTCGCGCGCGGCTTGGAACGCGAGCACGTTCGGCAGGAGGCAGACGGTCTTGACGTCCACCCGGCTCCAGCGGCGATCGGGCACGGTGACCGCGCGGAACCCCCTGTTCCACGTCTCGTCGGAGGGTCGACTCCAGGCCTTCGCGAAGGCGTAGACGGTCGGCTCCGCCTCCACCTCGGGGAAGTAGTGCGTCCGGGGCGCCGCGCCGCGCGTGATCTGCAGGTAGACGAGCGAGCGAGGAGCCTCCTCGAGGCCGTTGCGGGCGATCAGCGACCGGTGCACGGCCTCCAGCGGATCGACGTCGACGTCGATCCGCATCCACTCCAGGCCACGGCGGAGCCGTGCGAGGTGCCCGTCGAGGCCGAAGGGCGCGCCCTCGTAGAAGGGGGTGACCTCGTAGACGCCGTCCGCGAAGAGGAACCCGCGGTCGTCGGGCGAGATCGCGGCTTCGGATTTGGGGATGAACGCTCCGTTGAGGAAGACCGTGCTCATCGGCTCTCCACCGGGATGGGCCGCGCGGGGCGGTGGTTCAGGTAGGGTACGCCAAAGATGCCGAGCCGCGGAGCACGCGAAAGGGGAGGGCTCCGTCGAGCCCTCCCCTCTCGGCTCCTCGCCTCACGCCGGCACCGGCGGTCTTGCGGGACCGATCCCCGTCACGACTCGGCCTGTTGCTTCTCCTCGAGCTTGTCGAACTCCGACAGGAGCTGCGCCTCGGGAATCGTCTCGTCCTCCTCCTCGACCACCTCGGCCTCCTGGATCTGGCCGTCCGCGGCGGAGTCGGCCTCCTCCCCACCGGCCTCGAGCTGCTTCGGGGGCTCCGCGGCGGGCGCCTCGATCAGCCCCATCTCGGCCTTGAGCGCGAGGAGCTGATCCTCGACGTCGGCCCCACCGGGGCCGGCCTCCAGCCGGAGGAACTCGGACTCGAGCGTGTCCCCCCCGAGCTCCGCGGTCACCTCGGCGTGCGCGATGCTCCTGCGCTCCTCCTCCTCGATCTTGTCCGCCATGCGGTTGAAGGCCTCGAAGGCGGAGGTGTCGGACAGGCCGGACATCGTCTCGTGGATCCGCCGCTGCGCCTGCGCCCGCTTCTGCTTGGCGATCAGGAGGTTCCGCTTCCGCTTCGCCTCCTCGATCTTGTCGTTGAGCTGGCGCAGCGACCCCTTGAGCTTCTCGGTCTCCTGCGCCTGCGCCTCCCAGGTCTGCTGAAGCACGTGCGCCCGCTCGGTATGCTCCTTCTGCCGCAGAAGCGCCTGCTTGGCGAGATCGTCGCGCCCCTCCTTGACGGCCAGCATGGCTCGATGCTGCCAGTCGCGCGCCTGCTTCGCCTCGGCGTCGAGCTGGGTCTTGAGCTTCTTCTCGTCCGCGATCGCCCCCGCGACCTCCCGCTTCGCCTTCGCGAGCTGGTCGCGCATGTCGAGGATGATCTGATTCAGCATCTTCTCCGGGTTTTCCGCCCGGGAGATGAGGTCGTTGATGTTGGACTTGATGACGGTCGAGAGCTTCGAAAAAATGCCCATTGTCTAGTCCTCCGCCCCCGCGCCCGCGAGTGAGCGGATCCGCTCCATGTGCGTGGCGGCGGCGAGCTCGATCGATTCCATCGACGCCTGCAGCTCGTGGAAGTCGAGCGACTCGAGCTCGAGCGTGTCGCTGAGGATCAGCTCTCCATCCTCGATTCCGTAGGCTCCGTGCACGACGTCCGTCGCGTTGAGCTCCAGGAGCATCCGGAACAGGGGCGCGCTCCCGTTGGCGCCGTCCGGCATGTCCATGAGCTTCATGCGGATGAGCAGGAGGTTGTCCGCGTAGTGCACCACGACGGGGAGCCCGCTGTTGCGCCCCCGCACGAGGAACATCCCCGTGTCCACCTCCTCGTATTCGAGCTCCATGCGAATCAGGAAGCTCTCGAGATCCTCGAGGGTCACCATGTTCGTCTCCCAATCTCTTTGGCTGCGACTTCAGCGAGGTACCGACTGTTCGGTCGCGGGTCCCTACGGCCCGCCCGGAGCGCCGGTTTCTCCCGGGCCCCGGAGCCGGGCCTTCCCGAGCCCGAAAGGTAAATGCTCCGGGTACGGGTCGCACCGTCGCGCCCGACCGTCACGCGGCGCCCGCGCACGCCCCACCTAAGACACCGGAGTGGCCGAAACGGTCAGCAGGGGCGCCAGGTGTCGTCCCGTGTGCGACCCGGGCGACGCGGCGACCTCCTCGGGGGTGCCCTCGACCACGATGCGCCCGCCGTCCGCTCCCCCCTCCGGCCCGAGGTCGAGGATCCAGTCGGCCGTCTTCACCACGTGGAGGTTGTGCTCGATGACGACGACCGTGTTGCCCAGGTCCACGAGCCGGTGCAGAACCTCGAGCAGGACGCGAACGTCCTCGAAGTGGAGCCCGGTCGTGGGCTCGTCCAGGATGTACAGCGTGTTGCCCGTGGCGCGCTTGGACAGCTCCGTCGCCAGCTTCACCCGTTGCGCCTCCCCGCCCGACAGCGTCGTGGCCGACTGGCCGAGATGGATGTAGCCGAGGCCCACGTCGTGCAGCGTCTCGAGCTTGGCCTTGATGCGCGGCACCGCGTCGAAGAAGTCGAGCGCGTCCTCCACGGTCATGTCGAGGACGTCGGCGATGTTCTTGCCCTTGTAGAAGACGTCGAGGGTCTCGCGGTTGTAGCGGCGCCCCCTGCACACCTCGCACGGCACGTACACGTCGGGCAGGAAGTGCATCTCGATCTTCACCAGGCCGTCACCCGAGCACGCCTCGCACCGCCCGCCCTTGACGTTGAACGAGAACCGGCCCGGCCCGTAGCCGCGCATCTGGGATTCGGGGAGGTTGGCGAACAGGTCGCGGATGGGCGTGAACACCCCGGTGTAGGTCGCCGGGTTGGACCGCGGGGTGCGCCCGATCGGCGACTGGTCCACGTCGATGACCTTGTCGACGAGGTCGAGGCCGTCGATGCGGTCGTGCGGCGCCGCGACCAGCTTGCTCCGGTAGAAGTGGCGGGCCAGGGCGTGGTACAGCGTCGAGTTGACCAGCGTGGACTTGCCGGACCCGCTCACGCCCGTGACGCACACGAAGGCGCCGAGCGGGAAGGCGGCGTCCAGCCTCTGCAGGTTGTGCCCTCGGGCACCGCGGATCGTGATCGCGCGCTCGCGATCGACGGGTCGCCGCTCTCCGGGTACCGCGATCTCCCGGTCCCCGCGGAGATAGGCTCCGGTGAGCGAGCGCTCCTCGGCGAGCACCGCCTCGATCGGCCCGCTGGCCACGACCTCCCCGCCGTGCCGTCCCGCGCCCGGCCCGAGGTCGATGACGTGATCGGCGGACCGGATCGTGTCCTCGTCGTGCTCGACGACCACGACGGTGTTGCCGAGGTCGCGGAGCCGCTCCAGCGTCCCGAGGAGGCGCGCGTTGTCCCTCTGGTGGAGGCCGATCGAGGGCTCGTCCAGGATGTAGAGCACCCCGACGAGGCGGCTCCCGATCTGCGTGGCGAGCCGGATGCGCTGCGCCTCTCCGCCGGAGAGGGTTCCGGCCGACCTGCCGAGCGTCAGGTACTCCAGGCCGACGTCCCGCAGGAAGCGCAGGCGCTCGCCCACCTCCTTGAGGATCGGGCCCGCGATCTCCGGCGGGAGCGACGGGGGCTCGGCCGGTGCGGACGCGCCGTTTCCGCCCCTCGGCCCTTCGACCGCCAGCGACCCGAAGAAGGCGGCGGCCTCCGCGACCGACATCTCCACGATCTCGCCGAGGGAGCGGCCCGCGATCGTCACGGCGCGAGACGCGTCCCTCAGGCGACTCCCCCCGCACGCCGTGCAGGGCAGCGTCGACATGAACTCTTCGAGCTGGCTCCGCACCGCCTCCGACTGCGTGTCCC
>JBFFWJ010000107.1:0-8998 GCA_041570315.1 Longimicrobiales bacterium
CGGAGGCGCGGTCGCCTACTCGCTCGTGAGCGCTCTGGCGCTCCGCGTGCTCTACAAGAACATCATCTCGAACCGACCCCCGGAGGGTCGATATGTCCGTGTCCAAGCTACATAAGGCGGCGTGGGGCTTCCTGGCCCTGGCCGCGCTCTGCCTCCCGAACGATGCCCACGCGCAGGTCCGTGAAGTGGTGTCGAAAGAGGTCGCCGTCGGGCGATCCGAGGCCACGCTCCGACTGGAGTTCGCGGACCTGGAACGGCTCGAGATCCGCTTCTCCGGCGGACAGGTGGTCGTCGACGGGGAGGTGTTGGGCTCCTACCAGCCGGGCGGCGATCTCGACGCTGCGTGGCGTGCGCTCCTCGGCGAGGCGGTGGCTCTCGACGACGGTCCGCTCTCCGAGATGCTGGCCGACTGGACGGTCCCGGCCGAGCTGGCCGGCGATCCGGCCGGCGTCGCCCACGAGATCGACGACGCGCTCGAGCGGGCGCTCCGGGAGACCGAGCCGAGCGTCGGGGACCGCGTTTCGGTCTCGGTGGAGGACCCCGGCTCCCTGGTCGAGACGCTGCTCGGCTCGGTGAGCCGGCTCGGGCTGATCGAGGAGGCTCTCGCAGGGCTCGACCAGGCGATCATGGTGCACGTGGGCGAAGACGTCGTCGTACCGGCGGGAACGGTCACGGAGGGCACCCTGGTCGTCATCGAGGGGACGGTCCGCATCGAGGGCGAGGTCGAGGGCGACGTGGTCGTCGTCAGCGGAGCTCTGGATCTGCGGGACGGGGGTCGGGTCGACGGCGAGGTGCGCCTGGCCGACGCGCGCATCCTTCGCAACGAAGGGTCGGTGCGCGGGGGGCTGGTCGACGTCCGCGAGGACGAGCGCGCGTTCGAGAGCGCCCTGCGTGACAGCCTGAGGGGCGAGATCGAGCGCGAGGTGCGCGACAACCTCCGCAACGAGCTGCGTCAGCTCGGGCGGGGTGAGGACGACGGCCTCTCGATCATGGCGCCGTTCCGGCCCGTCGCGAGGGCCGTGGGCGGGATCTTCGAGAAGCTCGTCACGATCCTGTTCCTGGCCTTGCTCGGCGCCGCCGCCCTCGCCTTCGCCGGCGACAACCTGGACGTGATCGCCGAGACGGCTCGGCGCTCACCCAGGCGCTCCGCCATGGTAGGCTTCGCCGGCACGATTCTGCTGCTGCCGGTGTGGATCCTCGGAGCGGTCGCCCTGGCCGTGTCGATCATCTTCATCCCGGTCGCGATCGCCTGGCTGCCCCTCTTCCCCCTCGCCGCCTGCCTGGCGGCCCTGGTGGGATACCTGGCCGTCGCGCGCAACGCCGGGGAGTGGCTCGCCGACAGCAACTATCCGTGGACCGGTTGGATCCGGAAGTCGAACGGGCTGATCGCGATGGTGGGCGGCCTGGTCGGGCTGATGTCGGCGTTCATCGCGGCGCATGTGCTCTCGGTCGCTCCGGTCCTGCGGTTGTTCTCGGGGCTGCTCGTGTTCGCGGGAACCGTCATCACGGTTCTCGCCGTCGAGGTGGGCTTCGGCGCGGTGCTCCTCACGCGGGCGGGACGGCGCAGGGAGCAGTGGTCGACCTACGACCCGGACGCGGCGTGGGAAGCGGCCATGAGCTCGGACGTGGACATCGATGACGCGATGGACCCGTCACCTCGGCAGCGCGGCGGGTCGCGCCCCTCGCGGGAGTCGGATACGGAAGCGGGTGAATCGAAGGAGGGTGGGGACGATGCGTAGGATCTTCCTGGCCGCGGCCCTGGCCGCGCTCGCGACGCCCGCACCGGTGTTGGGACAGAGCTGGCGGACCGTGACGATGTCGCGGCAGCTCCAGGGTCACGACCAGTTGAGGGTCGCCGTGGAATACGGCGCGGGGCGGCTCACGGTGCGCCCGCTCGACGGGGGCCTCCTCTACCGCATGAACCTCCGCTACGACGAGGATTCCTTCGAGCCCGTCGCGGAGCTCTCCGGCGACCGCCTCCACCTGGGCGTGGAGTCGGTGAGGCGCGGCATCAACCTACGGGGCCGCGAATCGGGAGAGCTCGACCTGGAGCTGGCGCGCGGCGTGCCGATGGACCTGGATCTCGAGTTCGGCGCGGTGCGCGCGGATATCGATCTCGGCGGGCTCGCGCTGACGGACCTCGACCTGAGCACCGGCGCCTCCGAGTCGGTCATCGACGTTTCGGAGCCCAACACCAGCCGCATGGAGACCGCCTCCTTCGACGTGGGGGCCGCCCAGTTCACGATGCGCCACCTGGGCAACCTGAACGCCGAGCGGATCGAGGTCGACGCCGGTGTCGGCGCGCTGACCCTGTGGCTCGACGGCCGCTGGCAGCGGGACGCCAACCTGGCCGTGGACATGGGGCTCGGCTCGCTCGAGCTGAGGGTGCCCGAGGGGCTCGGCATTCGCCTCCGCAAGGACAGCTTCCTGACCGCCCTGGACTCCGAAGGGCTCGTCAAGCGGGGCGACGTGTATGAATCGCTGGATTGGGACGACGCGGACCGGCGGGTGACGATCGACCTCGACGCCGCCTTCGGAAGCGTCGCGGTCGTCTGGGTCCGCTGAGAGAACCCGGGGGAACCGGAGGAACGAGATGCTCGGTAGCTTGCTCACCTTCTTCGCCGTCGGCCTCGTCACGCTGCTCGTGGCGGGCGTCGTGCTCGGCGTGGTCGGTGTGGTCTTCTCGATCACGATCGGCCTGGCGTCGTTCCTGCTCTTCAAGGTGGCGCCGATCCTCCTGGTCGGGTGGATCGTCGGGTTGGTGTTCGAGAAGGCGGGAGGAGGCCGCAGCCTCTCGGAGGCCGACCGACGCTGGCTGGAGGGCGAGTAGGGGCGGGAGGGGGCGCGTGAGCGGCGAGGCGCGCCGGCCCCGCCCCCCTGATGCCCGTCCGGTCGTAGCCGGAGGCGACTCTAGCCGACGAGCGCCGAGAGGCTTTCGGCGACCGCGGCCGTGACACCCGTCAGCGCTTCCGCCGCGGCCGACTCCGGTGCGGAGACGACCGTGGGCGCTCCGCGATCCCCGGCCATCACGACCGCCGGGTCGAGCGGGACGCGTCCCAGGAAGGGCACCTCCATCTCCGCCGCCAGAGCCTGGCCACCGCCGGTCCCGAACACCTCCACGACCCCGCCACAGTGCGGGCACACCATGCCGCTCATGTTCTCGACGATCCCGAGGACGCGGGTGTTCACGCGCTCGAACATCTTGATGCCCCGACGCACGTCGCCGGTGGCCACCCGCTGCGGCGTGGTCACCATGACCGCCCCGTCGACGTCGATCGTCTGCACCAGCGAGAGCTGGGCGTCGCCGGTTCCGGGCGGCATGTCGACGACCATCACGTCGAGCGGTCCCCAGTCCACCTGCTCGAGGAACTGCTTGAGGATCCCGGAGATCAACGGCCCGCGCATGATCGCGGGCTGGTCCTCGTCCAGGAGGAAGCCGAGGCTCATCAGCCGGACGCCGTGCGCCTCGAGCGGCTCGATCAGCTCCGAGCCCTTGTCTCCGGTCACGCTGGGCCGCCGGCTAACCCCGAACATCAGGGGGATGTTCGGCCCGTAGATGTCGGCGTCGAGCAGCCCCACCCGTTGCCCGCCCCTGGCGAAGGCCGCCGCGATGTTGGCGGCGACCATCGACTTGCCCACCCCGCCCTTGCCGGAGCTCACCGCGATCACGTGCCGGACGTCGGAGAGGATCCCGGGCTTGGGCGTCGGAGCCGGAACCGAGCCGGGCCTCAGACCGCTCTGCCGGCCGCCGGCGGCGGCCATCTGAGGGAGCTGGACGTTGATCTTCACCTCGGTGACCCCGTCGAGCGCCTCGACCGCCGATCGCGCCCGCTTGACGAGGTCCCCCGGGTCTTCCGGGCCGAGGAGGAACTGGAACCGCGCCACACCGGCCTCGTCGACCTCGACGTTGCGCACGTGGCCGCCCGCCACGAGATCGCGCCCCGAATCGGGGTGGCGAACGGTGGCCAGCGCGGCCATGACGGAGCGCCGCAAGTCCTCTGAGCTCATGGTCGGAACCGAGTCGCGGGGGCCGGGCCCCGCAGACGCGGGGATGCGGGAGGATCGTCCCGAAGCGGAGCGCCGGAGGTCTCCGATTCCCGGCGCACGCCGGGAAGCCGCAGCGAGAGCGGCGCGAAAGGTACCGGAACCCGGACGATCGAGTCAACGTGAGACGCCCCCCCACCCGGGCTTCGGCGGCGCGCGGGCGGGCGGGCGCCGACCGCCCCCCACGCCCGGCCCGGCGGAGCGCTTCGAAGACCCGCACGGCCGGTTGCTTTCGCCTCCGAGCGCGGTGAGATTGCGCGGGCCGAAGGCCCCCCGCCAGGGGGTTTCGAGCACCCACCCGCCAACCCCGCCCCGATCCCATGAACGGCATAACGACGGTGCCGGCACCGGTCAACGAGCCGGTCCGGTCCTACGCTCCCGGCACGCCCGAGCGAGACGAGCTGAAGGCCGAGCTCGAAGCCCAGGCCGGCCGGGTCGTCGACATCCCCCTCGTGATCGGTGGCGAGGAGATCCGCACCGGTGACACCCGCGACGTGGTCATGCCCCACGCCCACGGGCACGTCATCGCCCACGTGCACCGCGCCGGGCCCGGGGAGATCGAGAGAGCGGTCGGCGCCGCGGAGCAGGCATGGCACGACTGGGCCGCGAGCCCCTGGGAGGACCGCGTGGCGGTCTTCCTGCGCGCGGCCGATCTCCTCGCGGGGCCATGGAGGTCGCGCATCAACGCCGCCACGATGCTCGGGCAGAGCAAGACTGCGCTCCAGGCCGAGATCGACGCGGCGTGCGAGATCATCGACTTCTTCCGCTTCGGAGCGCACTTCGCCGAGCGCATCTACCGCATGCAGCCGGCGTCCGATCCGGGGATGTGGAACCGGTCCGAGTACCGGGCGCTCGAGGGCTTCGTGTACGCCATCAGCCCGTTCAACTTCACGGCGATCGGGGCCAACCTGAGCGGCACCCCGGCGATGATGGGCAACACGGTCGTCTGGAAGCCGGCCCACACCGCCATGCTCTCGAGCTACTACGTGATGAAGCTCTTCGAGGAGGCGGGGCTGCCTCCCGGGGTCATCAACCTCGTGGCCGGCGACGCGGTGGCGATCACGGACGACGTCCTGGGGCGCCCCGGGTTCGCCGGGATCCACTTCACGGGCTCGACCGGCGTGTTCAACAGCTTCTGGACGAAGATCGGCCGGAACATCTCCTCGTACCGCAGCTACCCCCGGATCGTCGGCGAGACCGGAGGCAAGGACTTCATCGTGGCGCACCCGTCCGCGGATCCGGCCGCGCTGCGCACCGCGATCGTCCGGGGTGCCTTCGAGTACCAGGGCCAGAAGTGCAGCGCCGCCTCGCGCGCCTACGTCCCGGCCGGCCTTTGGGAGGAGCTGCGCGGGCCCCTCGTCGAGGAGACCGAATCCCTGACGATGGGCGACCCGCGCGACTTCACGAACTTCATGACCGCGGTGATCGATCAGGCCGCCTTCGACAAGATCAGGGCCTACCTCGACGCGGCCCGCGCTTCCTCCGACGCCGAGATCATCGTCGGAGGCGGCTGCGACGACTCGGAGGGCTGGTTCGTGCAGCCGACGATCATCGTGGCGAAGTCTCCGGACTACGTGACGATGTGCGAGGAGATCTTCGGGCCGGTCATGAGCGTGTACGTGTACGACGACGCCGAGTGGCCGGAGATCCTGCGCACCGTGGACGCCACGTCACCGTACGCCCTCACCGGAGCGGTGTTCGCGCGCGACCGGCGCGCGATCCGGGAGGCCAGCCACGCCCTCCGGCATGCGGCGGGCAACTTCTACGTCAACGACAAGCCGACGGGGGCGGTCGTGGGCCAGCAGCCCTTCGGAGGCGGACGCGCCTCGGGCACCAACGACAAGGCGGGCTCGATGCTCAACCTGCTGCGCTGGGTGAGCGCCCGCTCGATGAAGGAGACCTTCGTGCCACCCACGGACTACCGCTATCCGTTCATGGACGAGGCGTAGGGTCGCGCCTCCTCCCGCGGCCCGGGCGCGCTCGGCGAGGCACAGCGCCGGGGTCAGCCCAGCGCCTGGTCGAAATCGGCGATCAGGTCGGCTGCGTCCTCGACGCCGATGCTCAGGCGCACGAAGCCGTCCGGGATCCCCATCGCCTCGCGCTCCGCTTGCGAGAGCCCCGCGTGTGAGGTGAATCGCGGCTGGGAGACGAGCGTCTCCACGCCCCCTAGGCTCGGGGCCCCGAGGCCCACCTTCAGCCGGCCCATGAAGCGGTCGGCGGCCTCGCCCCCGCCCGCGAGGACCATGCTCACCATCCCGCCGAACCCGCTCAACAGCTCGGAGGCCAGGGCGTGGTCCGGGTGCGAGGCCAATCCCGGGTAGAACACGCGCGCCACCTCGGCCCGCCCCTCGAGCCACTCCGCCACGGCCATCGCGTTCTCGTTGTGGCGCCGCATGCGGGCATCCAGCGTGCGGATCCCCCGGTCCAGGAGCCACGCCGCGTGGGGATCCAGGGCCGGGCCGTACAGGTGGGAGAGCCGGGTCACACGGTCGACGAGCCCGCCCGGGCCCGAGACGACGCCCGCGATCAGGTCCGAGTGCCCGCCGAGGTACTTCGTCGCGCTCTGGATGACCGCGTCGATGCCGAGCGATGCGGCCCTGAGGTTGACCGGCGACGAGAAGGTCGCGTCGCACGCGACGACCATCCCCCGCTCGCGCGCGAGCTCGACCAGCGGGCGTGGATCGAGAAGCCGCAGGGTCGGATTCGTCGGCATCTCGATGTAGAGGACACGCGTCCGTGGCCGCAGGGCCTCCGCCCAGCCCCCCCGGTCCGGATCGACGAAGGTCGTGTCGATGCCCCGGCGGGGCAGCTCCGAGGCCAGGAGCGTCCGGGTCGCACCGTACAGCTGGGTGGAAGCGACCACGTGATCCCCCGCCTCCGTCAGGGCCAGGAGCGTCATCGCCACGGCCGCCATGCCGCTGCCGAGGGCGACCGCGGCCTCGGTCCCCTCCAGCGCCGCCATCTTGCGCCCCACCAGGAGTTGGTTGGGGTTGTTGCCGTAACGGCTGTAGCGCAGCTCCCCGTCGGCGGGCGTGCTCCAGTGGAAAGTCGCGCTCTGGGTGATGGGCGGGACCACCGGGCTTCCCGGGCCGTCGGGGCCGCCGCCCGCGTGCACGCCCAGCGTCGCGGGGCCCGGCGGCCGTTGTGGGTGCGTCGTCTCGGACATGGGCTCTCCCCTGCCCCGAACGGGGCCCTTGGACCTCACATCAGGTGCCGGACGAGGCGGCTCAGGGCGTGCAGGTGGCCGGACTGCGGGTTGCGGTACGCGAGGCGGCGCTCGTCCAGCGCGAAGAGAGCCGCTCGCACGTCGTCGTCCAACAGCTCGTGGGCCTCGTCGACCGAGACCGTGCCGCGCTCCTCCAGGAGCCCCCACGCACGGGCCTCCGCGGACGTGTGCACGCCGATGATCTCGAAGGTGCCGGGCCCGGTTTCGGCAACCGCCGCGAGCCCGTGCCGCTCCAGGACCGCCTCCACCTGATCCCGGTGCGGCTCGTGCACCCCCTGAAAGACGAAGAACGCGCCGTGCGTCGTCTCGCCGAGATGCTTCATGAGAAGCTTCGCGACCACCTCGTCCGCGCAGGAGAAATCGATGATCACGACCTCGGAGAAGTCGATCAGCGACAGCGAGGGCGCGCGGGCACCCTGGAGCTGCGACTCGATCGCCATGCGGACGGCCCTGCCGGTCGGGCGCGTGACGAGGTGCGCGTAGAGCGACGCCACGGAGCCCTGGAGCACCTCGCCGACGTCGATCGCGATCGGCTCGAGAGGCATCTCGCTCACGAGTCCACCCGCGCCGGGATCACGATGCTGATCTGGGTGCCCGGGAAGGGCTGCATCCCCTCGACGAGCGGCGGCGTGTCGTCCCACTCCGGGACCTGGGCGATCCGCGCGGTACCGCTGCGGATCGCGATCGCCCCGTCCCAGCGCCGCACCTGCCGGCGGATCTGCTGGATCCCCTGTCCCCGCCCCGAGTCCGCGAAGCGCGTGAGCCCGTGCAGGAAGGCCGCCTCGAGCGCCGTGGCGTCCCCCCAGCGATCCCCGTAGCGGGCGGAGTGCTCGTCGGCCAGCGAGCCGCGGAAGCCGCGGCCCGTATCCATCACCGAGATCACGACGACGAAGCGCCCGAGCCGCTTGGCCCAGTTGTAGGCCTGCGCCGCGACCCAACCCGGCGCCTCCGCGTGCTCGATGATGTTCTGACAGACCTCGGAGAGGATCACGGAGAACTGCACGACCGAGGTCACGGGATACCCGAGCTTGGAGGTGAGGATCGCCCCCGCGCGGCTCTGGACCCTGTCCACCACCGTGTGCACGTCGGCGTTCGCGGCGATCGACGTGATCTCGAGGAGCACGTCGGAGGGCCGCGCCCCCGCCCGCCGGCCCGGCGCCTCGAAGTCGAAGACGCCCTTCGCCGCCTCGAAGAATCCCATGCGGGAGAGGTAGGCCGACACGTCGGAGCTCTCCGGAAGGCCGAGCTTGGGAATCGCCTCCTGCGCGCGCTCGGCCACGCTCCCGGCCACCAGCAGGCCCACCATGCCGTCGGGGTCGATCCAACGCAGGTGGCGGGCGTCGAAGAGCGTGCGGGACCCGCCGTCCAGGAGCGCGACCTCGTCGAAGAAGACGTCCACCGTCCGGTGGTCGAGCGAGGCCGGCACGGTGAGGACCTTCACGTCCCCACCTCCGCGCCCCGGGCGCTCGGGGCGCTGGCCGCCCGGAACCGGTCGGCCAGCCCACCCGCGCCACGGAGGCCGACGTTGAGCGTCGCCAGACGATTCCCCTCCGCCATCGCCGGCTCGAGCGCGTCTCCGGCCAGGAGGCGCGCGAAGGTCGCCCCACCCCATACGTCCCCGCAGCCGGTCGGATCGCCGGGCCGGCGCTCGGTCGGAACCCGCACCATCCGCGGTCGGCCACGCTTCACTCGCGCCTCCGGTCTCCCGACGGCGGCCGTTCCGGGCAG
>JBFFWJ010000108.1:0-8948 GCA_041570315.1 Longimicrobiales bacterium
CCCCGCCCCCTCCGGGACGGGGCCGCGCTCGTTGTCGGGCGACAGCGGAGGGGCGGGAACGGCCGCCGGCACGACTCGCGGGCCGACCGCGGCGGACCCATATTGAGCCGGCGCTCGGGCAGCCCCCGGCCCATCCGCTCAAGGGCGGCCGGGCGCCCGTTCTGGCTCGAAGGAGGAACAATGAAGGAACGTCGCTCGGGTTCTCGCGCTCACCGCGGATCGGCGCTCGCCGTCTTGGCGCTGGTGGGCGCCTCACTGTCGCTGCCTGCCCCGGCTGCCTCGCAGGCGCGCGCCGACCGCGGGCGATCCTACGAGGTGCCCCGAACGGCCTTCGGCCATCCCGACCTCCAGGGGAACTGGACGAACGCGACCCTGACGCCGTTCCAGCGACCGAGGGGACAGGGGCCGGTGCTCACGCCCGAGCAGGTGCAGGCCATCGAGTCCGGACAGGCGGCCGAGGTGGAGGCGCGCTCCCAGGCCCTCGATCCCGACCGCGAGCTCCCGCAGGGTGGCGACCATCCGGTGTGCATCGACGGAGCGACGACGTGCTACGACGAGGCGTACCGCGCGCCAGGCGAGCGCGTGGCCATGGTGGGCGGCGAGCCGCGCAGCTCCCTGGTCACGCACCCGGCGGACGGGCGCGTCCCGGCGCTGACGGCGCGGGCGCGCGCGTCCATCGACGCCTACCGCTCGGAGATGGCCCGGTTCGGCGAGTACGACAATCCGGAGAACCGCCCGCTGGCGGAGCGCTGCCTGGTGTCGTTCGGCTCGAGCGCGGGCCCGCCGATGCTCCCGAACTACTGGTACAACAACAACTACACGATCGTGCAGACGCCCGACCACGTCATGATCCTGGCCGAGATGGTCCACGACGCCCGCATCATCCGCCTCGGGGAGCCGGAGAGCCTGCCCGAGGGCATGCGTCCCTGGTTCGGCGACTCGTGGGGGCACTGGGAGGGCAACACGCTCGTCGTCGAGACCACGAACCTGAACCCGACCCACTGGTTCCAGGGCGCGCCGCCGTCATCGCAGCGGACGGTCATCGAGCGCTTCACCCGCGTCGGCGGGGAGACGATGCTCTACGAGTTCACCATCGACGACCCGGACACGTACACCGCGACCTGGGGCGGAGAGATCCCCTTCCAGCGCCTCGACGGACTCCTGTACGAGTACGCCTGCCATGAAGGCAACTACTCGCTGACCAACGTCCTGAGCGGGGCCCGGTACGCGGAGCAGAGCACGGGAAGGTAGGGCCAGCGCGGCGCCATTCGTCCTGGACGCGTGGAGGGCGCTCGCGCGCGACCGGCCCCCGGACCATTATTGCGGAGCCCGCTCGATCCGGATCCCGCTCGGAGCCCCCACCTGGCGTCGGCCCCGATCGTAAGCAAAGCGAGGGAACGGCATGCCGAAGTTGACGCTGCTTCTCGGCCGAAAAACCATGCAGGCGTACGACTTCAAGCAGGAGTCGATCGTCATCGGTCGCGACTCCATGGCCGACGTCTACATCGACAACCCCTCGGTCTCGCGCCGGCACGCGGAGATCCTCCTGGGCGACGACGGGTGGCTGGTCCGCGACCTCGGCTCCTCGAGCGGAACGTCGCTGAACGGCGTCCGGCTCGAGGGGACGAGTCCGGTCGGCCTCGGCGACGAGGTCGGCCTCGGCAAGTTCTCGATCGTCTTCGGCAAGGCCCTCGGGGAGGGTGAGGTCCCGCCCCCGAGGCCTGCGGAGGGGGCGGCGCGCGCGCCCGCGGGGGCGGCCGGCGGCGCGGCGGCGGAGGGTACGCCGCACATGGAGCCCCACGACGTGGGGGAGCCCCACGAGGAGGCCGATCACGGCGGCGGCGCGCAGTTCGTGTGGGAGTCCGGCGGGCGGCAGGGTACCCACTACTTCTCGGACTCGCCCGCCGTGCTGATCGGCACGGACGAGCTGTGCGACCTCCGCGTCCCCAGGGGTCCGAAGCATCACCTGCTGGTCGTGCACACCGACGAGGGGTGCGACGTCCGCTACCTGGCGATGTTCGGGACCATGAGCGTTCGCGGACGTACCACGAAGCGAGCGCACCTCAGGAGCGGCGGCGTCGTCGAGGTGGGCGGGCTGAAGCTGACGTTCGTCGACCAGGTCGGCTGACCCGGCCCCGCCCGGGTGGCGGCCACCGGAGGACTCGCCACGCGGCCCGATCACGCCTGTCTCGCTTGGAGGGGATGAGTCCCGTCTGTAGCTTCCGGGCCGGAAAGCCCGGCGTTCCGGACTTCGCCGGGACCCGTTCACCCCAGGAGAATTCGATGCGTCGAACCGTGATTTCCACCCTTCTGCTCGCAGGAGCCCTGATCGCCGCCGCGTGTTCCGGCGGCGAGGAGATGGGCGAGGCCCAACCGAGCGACATGGACGTCGCCGCGGGCAGCGAGCTGGAGTGCTACATCGCTCGCGGCACCTTCGAGGAGACCCAGGACCGCCCGAGCCCTCTTCGCAGCGTGACCTTCACCTACGACGGCGGCGCGGGCCTCCTGTGCTACGGGGCGCCTTCGGCCCGGGGTCGCGAGGTCATGGGTGAGCTGGTCCCCTTCGGCCAGCCGTGGCGGATCGGGGCCAACGAGCCCACGACGCTGCACTTGAGCGGCCCCGCCAACGTCGGGGGCGTCGAGCTCGAGCCCGGCAGCTACTCCATCTACGCGATCCCGACCGAGGGGGAGTGGCAGTTCCTGGTCAACCCCAACTGGGAGCGCTGGGGCATTCCGATCGACGAGAGCGTGCGCGCCTCCGAGATCGGCTCCTTCACGGCTTCACCCGGGTCGACCGACGCCGCGGTGGAGACGCTGACGTACACCTGGCAGCCGAACGAGGAGGGCACGATGGGAGACATCGTGCTCGAGTGGGAGAACACGCGGGTCTCGTTCCACGTGCACCCGGGCGGGAACTAGGGGACTGTAACCGATGTTTCGGTGCCGTTCGCGCGGCGATGCATCGGCTCGCGCGCGGCATCGAGACGTCGGAGACGCTCCATCGGAGGGACCTCCGCTCCCGGCGCGGCTCCGGCCCCCGGCGCGCCGGGGGCCGGGTCGCACCTCGAGGGGGTGACACTCGGCGGGCCCAGGGCGACGTCGCGTCCCCGGGAACGACGACGGCGGCCCGGAGGCGGGCTGCTACCCCGGCTCGCCCTGCACGACCGCCGTTTCGGGGCGGCGGGGCGTCCGGAGGATGAGCACGGCCGCCGTCGAGGCGAGCCAGAGGAGCCACGAGAGGCGCTCGGCGGGCGAGAGCATGCGCATGTGCTCCCAGGAGAGCCACGGCACCGTGAGCGCCAGCCGGACAGCGGAGCCGCCGTGGTGCGGCATGCGCCGCTCCAGCACCGTCACCGAGCCGCGTCGCTTCGCGTGGATCTCCCGCTCGATCGCGTCGCCCACCTGCCCGGGCGTCATGTCCCGCCACCCCGGGATGCGCAGCACGCTCCACGAGGACACGACCCTGCCCCATCCGTGGAGGTTCGAGGCTCCGATCAGCGCGAGATCGGCCGAGTCCGCGAGCGCGAGGATCTCGGCGCGCTCTCCGCGGACCTGCTCGAGCCCCCGTGGTGAGCCGTCGTTGATCTCGATGCCCACGACGCCGGAGGGCTCCTGGGCGGAATACGGCACGACGTAGCGGAGCTGGCCGGGCATCGTGTAGAGGAGGGTGGGCGGACGACGCGTGGGATCCGCGCTCGCGCGCAGCGCATCGGGGTCCATGTAGAGCGAGTCGCCGTCGAGGGCGAAGAGGTACCGCTCGCGGTCCCCGAGGATGTTCGTGGGCCTGAGGTGAATGCGGATCTCGGCCCCGCTGAGGAGCGCCGTGCCGTCCCCGACCCGGGTGGGGTTGGCCTCGGCGGCGTCGTCCACGCCGCGCCACGTGTAGTGGTCGGTCACGTAGGCGACGTCGAAGCCGCCGCCCTCGTGCCACGCTCGGTTCCGCTCCGCGGTGAAGCGCTTCCACCCGTCGTGCGAGTGACGGGTGTGGGAGTGGAAGTCGACCGACAGGAGCTCGGGGTCGCCGAGCTCGAGCGCGACCATCGGCCGCGGCAGGAACACGCCGGCCGCGTAGAAGCCGAGCAGGCCGAGGAACGCCGCTACGCCCCGGGCGCTCTCCGCGCCGAGCCTGGCGAGGAGGCTGCGCTCCCCGCCGCGCTGCGCCCGCAGGCGAACGGCGACGTAGAGCGACACGAGCGTCAACAGCGTCGCGTAGTGCTGGGTGAGCGAGAGGAGGGAGAGCGAGTCCCAGATCCCGAAGAGCGGCGCGGCGACGAGGTAGGAGAGAGGTCGCGCCAGCCCCGCGAAGGGCGGCGGCGTGCCGTCGACGGCGTCGACCAGGGCGGGCGCCGCGAAGAGCGCGCTCACGAGCACGAGCCCCGCGAGCACACCGAGTGGAAGGACGCCGCGCGGTCCCGGGGATCTCGTGGTCCCTCTCGGGTCCGGCCTCACGCGCGCTCTCCTCCGGTAAACTCGGGCAGTGCTCGACGCTCCACGCCGCCCGGACCGGTTCTCGGGCGGCCGCCGGGGCGGCCGTCAGGCGGTCGTCGGGCGGTCGTCGGGCGGTCGTCGGGCGGTCGTCGGGCGGCCACAGCATGCGGCCTCCGGCGCCCCGCAGCAAGGCGCCGCGGCTGCACGCCTGCGATCTTGCTCGCCGGTCGGATGCCGCGTATCTCATCCTTCACCACCCGGACTCCCCAGGCCCGACCCATTCATGGCGCACGTCCTGATCGTCGACGACGACGAGGCCGATCGGCAGCTGATGCGGTCGCTGCTCGGCGCGGAAGGTCACGAGCTGTACCTCGCGGCGAGCGGCGAGGAGGCGCTGAAGCTGTACCTGCGCCACCCGATCGACGTCGTGGTGACCGACATCCAGATGCCCCGCGGTGACGGCCTCGAGCTGATCACCGCGCTCCGGGGCATCGATCCCGAGGCGTCGATCGTCGCCGTGTCCGGCCAGAGGCCGCACAAGCTCCAGATCGCTCGGCTCGCCGGCGCGCGAGCCATCCTGGAGAAGCCGCTGACGAAGGAGGCGCTGACGGAGGCCGTCGACAAGGCCTGCGGGCCGCCGGAGGCCGACCCGTTCGCGACCTAGGCCGGACGGCGACCTGAGCCGTCGGGAGCCTGGGGCCCGAGCCGAACGCGGGCGGATGCAGTGACGGTGGCGTGACCCGCCGTCGGCGCTAGCTTGGCGTCGCGGCCGCTTCGGCCGCGCGCCCCTTCCGGGGGCCGCCCCCCGCCGACCCGCGCACCCTCGAGAGGCACCATGTCCCACGTTCGTCGCATCGCCGTGAACACCGGTGGCGGAGACGCGCCCGGCCTCAACGCCGTCATCCGGGCCGTGGTGCTCGGAGCCGAGCGGCGGGGGTGGGAGGTCTTCGGGATCCGCGACAGCTACGACGGGCTGTTCGAGGACGACGGCGTGGTCCGTCTGGACCGGCGGGCGGTCCGTGGCATCACGCACCTGGGCGGAACGATCCTCGGCACCACGAACCGCGGCAACCCGTTCGAGTGGCCCGTCGGGGACGCGGCAGGAGGCGAGCGCCGCGTCGACCGGTCCCGGGAGGTCGTGGACGCCCTCGCGGACCGCGGGTTCGACGCCCTGATCGCGATCGGCGGGGACGGCTCGCTGCAGATCGCCCACGGCCTCGCCGGGATGGGCGTCCGGGTCGTCGGCGTTCCGAAGACGATCGACAACGACCTCGCCGCCACGAGCGTGACCTTCGGCTTCACCACCGCGGTGGAGACCGCGACCGACGCGATCGACAAGCTCCACTCCACCGCCGAGGCGCACGAGCGCGTCATGGTCGTCGAGCTCATGGGCCGCACCGCGGGCTGGCTCGCGCTCTACGCGGGGCTCGCAGGGACCGCGGACGTGATCCTGATTCCGGAGATCCCGTTCGACATCGGGTCGGTGTGCGCCAAGATCGAGCAGCGTTACGCCTCGGGCCGGAGGTTCGCGATCGTGGTCGCCGCCGAGGGCGCGTCCCCGCTCGGCGGCGAGCGCGTCTACCAGGAGATGAAGCACGGCAGGCGCCGCCTGGGCGGGATCGGCGCCGTGGTCGCGGGGGCGATCGCCGAGCGCACGGGTCACGAGACCCGCGAGCTCGTCCTGGGCCACCTGCAGCGCGGTGGCGGGCCGAACGCGTACGACCGGCTCCTGGCGCTGCGCTTCGGCTCGGCGGCGGTGGAGCTCGTGGAGGCCGGCCGCTTCGACTGCATGGTGGCGCTCGATCCGCCCGAGGTGCTCGCCGTCCCGCTCGCCAAGGCGATCGCGCACATCAAGCTGGTCCCGCTCGACGGGGACGTGATACGAACCGCGCGCTCCCTCGGCGTGTGCCTCGGTGATTGAGCCCCTCGGGCGGCGCGGCCCGCGCGTCGCGTGCCGCGCCGGCGGTGGCGGTGGCGCTCGAACCCTGGCCCGCCCAGCTTCGCCCACGCCCGCCCACCGCTCGAACCGCGAGGATCGGCAGGATGAACATCCCCACACGGACGCGCGCTCGTAGCGCGCTCGCGACCCTGCTGCTCGCGCTGCCCGCCGCCGCGGGCGCGCAAGCCGTCGCCGACTACGTCCCCGAGGCCGCTCGCGGCCACGACTTCGCGCTGTCGATCCGCAGCATCATGCGGGCCGAGGCGAACGTGGGTCAGGCCCCGACCCGGCTTCGCTGGACCGACGACTCGGCCTGGCTCTACTTCGACTGGCAGCCCGGGGGGCTCGAGTGGGACGAGGGGCGCTCGACGTACCGCGTGCGCGCGGGGGGCGGCGAGCCCGAGAAGGTGAGCGACGACGAGGCGCGGGCGATGGCTCCGCTGCTCGCGGGCGGCGACCTGTCACCGGACGGGCGCCGACGCGTCGTCTCGGTCGAGGGCGACCTGTACCTCGTCGACCGGCGCGCGCCGAGCGCGCGGCGCCTCACGCACACGCAGGACGCCGAGGGCCAGCCGACCTTCGGGGCCGACGGCACCTCGGTCCTCTTCCGTCGCGGAAACGACGTGTTCGCGCTCGCCATGGAAAGCGGCGCGCTGCGGCAGCTCACGCGCATCTCCACGCAGCCCCCGCCCCGCGAGCCCTCCGAGGCGGAGGGACAGCGCGGCTTCCTCGAGCGACAGCAGCTCGACCTCTTCGAGCACGTGCAGCGCGAGGAGGCGAGCAGGGAGCGCGCCGACTCGGTCCGAGAGGCGAGCGAGGCCGGCGAGCCCGCGACCGTGCACCTTGCCTCGGGCGAGCGCGTGCAGGAGCTGGCGCCCACGAGGGACGGGACGTACGTCCTCGTTCGCGCCGCCTCGCAGGCGGACGGAGCCAAGCAGACCATCGTGCCCGACTGGGTCACCGCCGACGGCTACACCCGCGACCTGACCGTGCGCACCAAGGTGGGCGACGCCCAGGAGCAGTCGCGCGCGGGGATCCTCGAGACCGCGTCGGGCGAGATCACCTGGCTGGACGTCGAGCCGGACGGGGGGGAGGCCGACCTGCCGGCCCGGGTCCAGCGGGTGGGCTGGAACGACGCGGGCACGAAGGCGTTCGTCTTCGCGGTCTCGTTCGACGACAAGGACCGCTGGCTGTGGTCCTTCGACGCCGCGAGCGGCACGCGTACCCTGCTCGACCACCTGCACGACGACGCGTGGGTCGCGGGGCCGTGCTTCGCGAGCTGCGTGGGCTTCGTTCCGGGGACCGACCGCGTGTACTACGTGAGCGAGGAGACCGGATACGCGCACCTCTACGCCGTCGACGCCGACGGCGGCGACAAGCGCGCGCTGACGAGCGGGTCGTGGGAGGTGCTGAGCGTGGCCCTGCCCGAGGACCGGTCACGCTTCCTGCTGGGGACCAACGAGGGCTCGCCCTTCGACGAGCACCTCTTCTGGATGGACTTCGACGGCTCCGGCCGGGAGCGGATCACCGACGGGCCCGGCCGCTTCGTGGGCTCGCTCTCCCCCGACGGCCGACGCCTGGCCGTGGTGCACGACGTGGCGAACCGGCCGCCGGAGCTCTTCGTCGCGGACGTGGGCGCGGCCGGGTCCATGGGGCGGGTGACGGACACGCCGACCCGGGAGTGGTCCTCCTTTCCCTGGATCCGGCCCGAGATCGTCCGCTTCGCGGCGGAGGACGGGACGATGGTCCCGGCCCGCATCTATCGGCCGGCCGACATGGGCGCGGAGTCGAACGGCGCGGGCGTGATCTTCGTGCACGGCGCGGGCTACCTGCACAACGTGCACAACTACTGGTCCTCGTACTACCGGGAGTACCAGTTCAACCAGTTCCTGGCCGCCGCCGGCTACACCGTCCTCGACATCGACTACCGAGGCTCGGCCGGCTACGGGGCGGAGTGGCGCACGGCGATCTACCGGTGGATGGGCGGCAAGGACCTCTCCGACCAGGTGGACGGCGCCCGCTTCCTCGCGCGCAGCGAGGGCGTGGACCCCGCCCGGATCGGCCTGTACGGGGGCTCGTACGGGGGCTTCATCACGCTCATGGCCCTGTTCACGGCCGGCGACGCCTTCAAGGCGGGCGCCGCGCTGCGCTCGGTGACGGACTGGGCGCACTACAACCACGGCTACACGAGCCGGATCCTGAACCTGCCGCACGAGGACGAGGAGGCGTACGAGCGGTCCTCGCCGATCTACTTCGCCGAGGAGATGCGGCCCGACCAGCATCTCCTGATGCTGCACGGGATGGTGGACACCAACGTGCACTTCTCCGACGTCGTGCGGCTGTCGCAGCGGCTCATCGAGCTCGGCAAGGAGAACTGGGAGCTCGCCGTGTATCCGGTCGAGAACCACGGCTTCGTGGAGCCGTCGTCCTGGACCGACGAGTACCGGCGGATCTTCGAGCTCTTCGAGCGCACGCTCCGCGAGCCGGGCTGCACGGAGGCGGGGAGCTTCTGCACGGTGCGCGGGGCGGCCGGGCGCTGACCGCGACGGCCGGGCGACCCCGCCCGGGGCGCGCGGCGGCG
>JBFFWJ010000109.1:0-8911 GCA_041570315.1 Longimicrobiales bacterium
CCGGATGCGGGTACTCGATCTCCTCCATGTTGATCGAGATGGGCCCCCAGTGGGCGGGGGGCTCGGGCGGGGGCGCCGTCTGGGCCTCGAGGGCGCCCGCCGCGGCGCCGGGGGCCATGGACAGGGAGAGCGCCATCACGAGGCGCGGAGCGGGGCTGCGTGCGCGGGTCATCTCGGGTTCCCCTCGGCCGGCCGGAGGCACGGTCGGCGCGATCGCTCGGGTGTCGGTGCGGGCGTGGAGATCATACGGAGGCGGTCCGTCGCGAGCCAGAACGCGGCGCGGACGGGTCGCGCGGTGCGCGAGCGGGGGGAACCGACGCGTGAGCCACGGGAGCAGCCGCGTGGCCGGGGGGCGACGACAGGTGGGTGGGGGCGCCCGCGTGCCGACGATCGGCGCCCCGCCTAGAATGCGTTGATCGGGTGCCATGATCCTACGTCTCGCCGAAACGAGTGGCCTCACCATGCGCCTACGCCTGCTTCGAACGCCCCGCCTTCTCGTCGCGATCCTGGCCGTCGCCACCACTTCCAGGCCCGCTCCCGTCGCGTCGCAGCCGAGCGGCCCCGCCGAGGACCCGGAGGTCCAGGGCCAGATCCGACTCTTCTCGGCGTGGCTCGAGGGCCAGATCGCCTACCGGGGCCTTCCGGGCGTCGTGGTCGGCGTCGTGTCCGGAGATGACCTGATCTGGGCACGGGGATTCGGCTACGCCGACATCGCTGCCCGGCGCCCGATGGCGCCGTCGACCCGCTTCCGCATGGCCTCGCACAGCAAGCTCTTCACGGCCACCGCGATCATGCAGCTCCGTGAAGAGGGTCGGCTGCGGCTCGACGATCCGGTCTCCGACCACCTGCCCTGGTTCCGTGTGCGGAGCGCGGCCGCCGACGATCCCCCGATCACGATCGAGCACCTGTTGACGCACGGCTCCGGGCTTCCGCGCGAGGCCGGCCCGCACTGGAGCGACCTCGACTTCCCCGACGAAGAGGATCTCGTCGGCCTCCTCCCGGAGCGCCAGGCCGCGTTCTCGCCCGACGTGCGCTGGAAGTACTCGAACCTCGCCTACACCGTGGCCGGGATGGTCATCGAGGGGGTCAGCGGGCTGTCCTGGGCGGAGTATCTGCAGCGCGACATCTTCGATCCGCTGGGGATGAGCGCGTCGAGCGTCGACCGGGACGTGCCCGGGCTGGCCACCGGATACGGCCGGCGCATGCCCGACGGATCGCGCCAGGTCGTGCCCTTCGTCGACGCGCGCGGCATGGCCGCGGCCACGGGCCTGACGTCGACGGTCGAGGACATGGCCAGGTTCGTCTCCGCGCAGTTCCGCACGGGAGCCCGCGGCGGCGATCGCATCCTCGGCACGGCCTCGCTGCGGGAGATGCACCGCGTGCGCATGCTGGAGAGCACCTGGACGAGGGGTCAGGGGATCGGCTTCGCGGTGAGCAGGGTCGACGACCGGATCTACGTCGGACACGGCGGCGGGTACCCGGGCCACACGACGAACACGCTGATCCAGCTCGACGACGAGGTCGGGGTCATCGTGCTGACGAACACCAACGACTCCAACCCCGCCCAGATCGCGCGGGAGCTCATGAGCACCGTCGGGCACGCCGTGGCCGAGGCGACGCGCGTCGAGCCGCAGGTCGTCGCGTGGGACCCGGCGTGGGCCCGCTTCGCCGGACTGTACCGAAGCCTGTGGGGGGACCAGCAGGTCGTGCTCCTCCACGAGCGCCTGGTCATCATGACGCCCAACGCCTCGGAGATCGACGATTCGGTCGGCCTCGAGCCGATCGGTGACGGGCGGTTCCGTATGGTTGCGCCGACCGGCGGAGGGGCCGTGGGAGAGATCGTGCGCTTCGTGGAGCGCGACGGCGAGGTCGTGCGGCTGATCACGGGAGACTCGTACGCGGATCGGGTCAGGGAGTAGAGCCCCGTGCCCGCCGCGTGGGCCTCCCCCTCCGGTCCGAAGAGGGTCAACTTGTCCGTCGGCGCCCGGCCCACGTCCTCGACGCTCCAGGAGACCCCGGACCCGTGAGATCCGCGTTCCACCTCCGCCTCGTCGCGTCTGCCGTCCTCCTGGCGGTGTGCGCGTGCGAGCGCGCGCCCGATCCGGAGGTCGTGGCGGCCCTGGACGACGAGTTGAGGGGCGTGCTCGAGGCGCGTGGCTTCACCGGGCGGATCGAGTCGACGCTGGAGGAGAGGCTCGGGAGGCCGGTCGACGACGACCTCGCCGAGGTCGGGCGGCTCCTCTTCTTCGACCCCGTCCTCTCGCTCACGGGCGACAACAGCTGCTCCGGATGCCACGGACCGAACGTGAGCTTCAACGGCGCGCAGCCCATCGCCATCGGCGTGGGCAACAACGGGGTCGTCGGCCCGGGTCGTCGCGGGCCCCACAACCAGCGCCGGGCGCCCAGCCTTCTCAACGCCGCGTTCTTCCCCAGGCTGATGTGGGATTCGCGGTTCGCCTCCGCGGCGCTCGACCCGTTCGACAACCGGCGGGGCTTCGACTTTCCGCCGCCGGAGGGACGGTCGCTCTCGCACCTGGAGCACCTCCTCGTCGCCCAGGCCTTCACGCCCGTCGCCAATCGCTTCGAGATGGCCGGGGGCTTCGACGGGGACGCGCAGGCCATGCGGACGGAAGTCGCCCGGCGCGTCAGCGCGATCCCCGAGTACGGACGGATGCTCGCCGAGGCCGTTCCCGAGATCGGCGGAGGTGCACCGATCCGCTACGAGCACATCGCCCGCGCGCTCGCCGAGTTCCAGTTCACGCTGGTTCGGGCCGACGCGCCGATCGACCGGTTCGCCCGGGGGGATGCGGACGCGATGACCGTCGAGCAGAAGCGAGGAGCGCTTCTTTTCTTCGGCTTCCGCTCCAAGTGCGGCGAGTGCCACATCGTGAGGGGCTTCGCCAACGAGATGTTCAGCGACTTCGAGCCCCACGTGCTCGGCGTCCCCCAGATCGTGCCGACCGAGGGAATCCAACCCTTCGACGGTCCGGGGGCCGACGAGGACTACGGCCTGGAGCAGCAGACCGGTCTGGAGGAGGACCGCTACAAGTTCAGGACGCAGCCGCTGCGCAACGCCGCGTACCAGCCGTCCTACATGCACGACGGCGCCTATCCATGCCTCAGCGACGCGATCCGGCACCACCTCGACGCCCGGGGGAAGGCGCGAGGCTACCGGACGGCCCATCTCCCGCCGACGCTTCGCCGGCTCGGGCCTACGGAGCCGGTCCTGGAGCGGCTGCACGACTTCATCGACGAGCCGGACGGGCTCTCGTCCGAGGAGCTCGACCTGATCCTGGTCTTCGTGCGCGATGCCCTTGCCGATCCGGAGGCGGCGCCCGAGGCTCTCCGGTCGCTCGTGCCCTCGGCGCTGCCGAGCGGCCTTCCCGTCCACGACTTCGAGTTCGGGGTCCGTCTCGGCGGGGCCTGCTGAGTCCTCGTTCGGACCCGTCCACCGCGCGGGCATCGCGCGCGGGCCGTGACCGGCGGGGGTGCCGGCCCGCGTAAAGATTGTCCCGACCGGGGACGTCCACCGCTACCCGACAGACAGCACGCGCTTCGGCGCCCGATGCTTAGTCGATATGCCCGGGCACGCCCGGTCCGACCGCCGCTCGCAATGCGCGTCGGAGGACGCGCCGTCGAGGAGGACCAGCCGTGTTGGACGCTCCGATCGTCTCGATCTCGATCGATACGGAAGAGGACAACTGGAGCTCGTTCTCATGGCTGGGGGCCACCGCGCGCAACATCGGCGAGCTACCGCGCCTCCAGGAGTTGCTGGACGGATGGGGCGCGCGCCCGACGTACCTCGTCGGCTATGCGCCGCTCGTGAGCCCCTCCGCGGTCCGGACCCTCGGCGCGCTGGCCGAGCGAACGGACGTCGAGATCGGGATTCACTGCCACCCGTGGAACACGCCGCCGCGGACCGACCGGGACCCGTGCCCGTCGATGATGTGCCAGCACGACGAGGTCACGAACCGCGACAAGGTGGCGACGGTCCGCGACACGATCATCCGCGAGCTCGGCGTGGCACCCGTGTCCTTCCGCGCCGGGCGATGGGGCTTCGGGCCCACTGTGGCGGCCGCCATCGCCGCACTCGACGTGTGCGTCGATTCCTCGATCAGCCCGTTCATCGACTGGTCCCCGGACGGGGGCCCGGACTACGCCGGCGCGCCCTTCACGCCCTACCGTTTCGATCCGGCGGAGCCGCTGCGCCCCAGCCCGGGTGGTCGTCTCGCGGAGCTTCCGATGACGATCGGGTTCCTCGGCGGTCGGCACGAGCGCGCGGGCACGCTGAGGGCCCTGCTCGAGCGGAGCTGGCCGGCGCGCCTTCACCTCGTGGGCGCGCTGGATCGAGCCGGCATGCTTACCAAGCGCTGGCTCTCTCCCGAATTCTCCTCGGCCGCGGAGATGATCGAGCTGGTCGACGCGCTCGTCGGCGAAGACGCTCCATTCCTCCAGATCTCCTTCCATTCCTGCACCCTCCTGGCCGGAGCCACGCCGTTCGTCCGCGACGCCGACGATCTGCGGCGATTCCTGCGGTCGCTGGAGGCGGTGCTGGAGCACCTGGCCTCGCTGGGGTGTCGGTTTCGCACGCTCCGCGAGGCCGCTCAGGTGCTTACGCCGGCGGTTGCCGCGGGGACGAGATGACGTCCCCGTCGCTACCCGTTCCGGTCATCGTCGTCGGCTCGGGAATCACGGCGCTCGGCGTGGTGCGGATCCTCGGACGGCGGTCGATTCCGGCCTTCGTGGCCTCCGCCGCGCCGGCCGTCGAGCGGCACAGTCGCTGGTACCGACCGGTTCCTGGACCTTTCGACCCCGAGCGCCTCGCGGAGTCGCTCGACCGCGTTCCGATCGAGCGGGCCGTGCTGATCGGCTGCTCGGACATGGCGGCACGAGCGGTCGCCGAGGTCCCGTCCGGGCTGCGGGGGCGCTTCCCGGCCAGCGTACCGTCCCCTGGCGTTCTCGGCTCCCTGGTCGACAAGGCGGGGCTGGCGGCCCTGCTGACCGAGCATGGCGTTCCGCACCCGCTCACCGCCGTGGTCAAAGGGTCGTCCGAGCTCCCGCCATGGGCGGAGCACGTCGGCCTGGCGTTCGTGAAGCCGTGCGACTCGCAGCGCTTCTTCGCCCGCTTCGGCCAGAAGGCGTTCATGCCGGAGCGGCCCGGCGAGCTGTCGAGTCTCGTGGAGCGGGCGGTCGGAGAAGGCTTCGACGTGGTCGTCCAGGAGTACGTGCCCGGGCCGGCGTCGAACCACTACTTCATCGACGGCTTCATGGATCGAAGGGGAGCCGTCGCGGCGATCTTCACGCGCCGCCGGCTCCGCATGTACCCCCCCCGGTTCGGCAACAGCAGCGCCGTCGTCAGCGTTCAGAGGGCGGAGGCCCGGCCGGCGGAGGAGCACCTGGTGCGCCTCCTGACCGGAGTGGGCTATCGCGGCATCTTCAGCGCCGAGTTCAAGCAGGACGCGCGCGACGGCATCTTCCGGCTGCTGGAGATCAACGCGAGGCCGTGGTGGTACGTGGAGTTCGCCGCCCGCTCCGGCGTGGACGTCGTGAGCATGGCGTACGCCGATGCGCTCGAGTGGCCGGTCGGGTCGGTCGATCGCTACTCGGTCGGGCGCAGGCTGGTCTTTCCCTACTACGATCTCGCGGCGTCCCTCGAGGCCGGAGCTTCGGCCGGCCGGGCGGCCCGTACCATTGGCTCCTGGATCGGCGCCGATCACGTCGTCTTCGCGCGGGACGACCCCATGCCGCTCGTGAGGGAGCTGAGGGGTCTTTCGCGGGGCTTCGTCACGAGACGAGTCGAGCGCTGGCGGGCCCGGGGGGGGACACCATGAGCCCGACCCTGCCGGGGGCCGAGATTCTGGCCCGCACCCTCCGACGGCTCGGCGCGGAGCACGTCTTCGGAGTGCCGGGCACGCAGAACATTCCGACGTTCGAGGGATTTCGGCGGGCCCGGCTTCGGACGGTCACGTGCGTCCACGAGCTCGGGGCGGCGTTCATGGCGAACGGCTACGCGCGGGCTTCCGGCCGCGTCGGGATCATCGCAACGATTCCCGGGCCCGGCTTCGCGTACGCGCTGGCTGCGATCGCCGAGGCCCGGGCGGATTCCGCTCCCCTGATCCACATTGCGGGGCAGCCGCCCGGGGGCGGCGTCGATCGGTCTCTGCATCAGGCGATTCCGCAACGGGATCTGGCGCGGGCGCTGTTCAAGGAGGTGATCGCCGTCGATCGGCCGGACCGCATGGAGCGAGCGGTCGTGCGTGCCTGGGCCTCCGCGACCGAGGGGGAGCCAGGGCCGGTGCTCCTCCATGTCGCGCGATCCGCCCAGTCGGAGCGGGCCCCGCTCCGGGGCGTTGCCCACCCGAGGCACCGGAGGGCTCCTCTGCGCGGGATGGACGCCCTCGTAGAGCGTCTGAGGGGAGCGGAGAGGGCCGTGGTGTTCGTCGGCCAAGGCGCGGCGGGAGCCGCCCCGCAGGTGGAGGCGCTCGTCGAGCGGCTCGCGGCGCCGTTCTTCACGACGCCGTCAGGGCGCGGAATCGTCTCCGAAGCGCACCCCCTCTGTCTTCGGTTCGACGCCGAGCGCTCGGACGTGGGCCCGCTCAACGAGCTGATCCGGGCGTCCGATGTCGTGCTCGCCCTGGGGTGCCGGATGAGCTTCCACGGCACGGCAGGCTTCGCGCTCGACCTTGCCGAGCCGATCCTCGCGCACGTGAACGCGGATCCGGCCGCCCTGAAGGGGCGCTACCCGGCCGGCGTGGGGGTCGCCGCCAGGATCGAGGACGCGCTCCCGGTCCTCCTGGACCGACTCGGCGACGGTGCGCCCCGGGACGGGCGCGGCGGGCACGCCGGGGGGTGGCGCGCGCGCATCCTTGCCGACGGGCAGGCGCAACTTCCGGAGCCGAGCTGGCACGGCGTGCCCGATAGCGCTCCCGCCGCCTTCTTCGAGGCGCTGGCCGGCGTTATGCCGCCGGAGAGCGTCGTCGTCACCGACGCCGGACTCCACCAGGTGCTCGTGCGCCGGCACTACCGGGTCAGGGCCCCGAGGGGCTTGATCATGCCGACGGGGCTGCAGTCGATGGGCTTCGGAGTCCCGGCCGCGATCGGGGCCCGGCTCGCCGTCCCCTCGCGGCCTGTCGTCGCGGTCGTGGGTGATGGGGGCTTCGCGATGGCCGCGACGGAGCTCCTCACCGCGTCGCGCGAGGGGGTCCCGGTCGTCGTCGTCGTCATCAACGACGGCTTTCTCAACCTGATCCGGCTTCAACAGATGGCGGACGAGGGGATCGCGCACGCCGTCTCGATCCGAAACCCGGACCTCCGGGTCCTCGCGGGGGCCCTCGTCGTCGGGTACGAGCTTGTCGACGGCGATCCCGAGGCCTCGATCGACACGGCCCTTCGGCAACGGGGTCCGGTGATCGTCGAGGTGGTCGCCCGGGACTCCAGGGCCGTGCGCGAGCTCCGGGTGCGTGGCGCGGGCAAGCGCGTGCTGCGCGAGGCCGCCGGACCGAGACTCCTGGGGCAGGTCAGGGGCGTGCTGAGCGGTCGCTAGGGAACCTCGAGTCAACGAAGCAAGGGGGGGCATGCCGCCGCAACCCACTGCCCTTCAGAAGCTTGTCTGCCGCGTCCGAGCGACCGAGAGCGAGATCAGTCGATCGTAGAGGGCGGCATAGGAATCGCACATCCGTCCCACGCCGAAGCGCGCGCGCACGTCCGCCGCCCCCGCGACGGCCATCTCGGCGGTGCGTCCGGGGTCGTCGAGCGCTCGCAGGATGGCGTGGGCCAGCGCGTCGGGATCTCGGGGCGGAACCAGCGCGCCGGTCTCACCCGGCTTCACGATCTCGGGGACGCCACCGCACGACGTCGCGACCACCGGCGTCCCGAGCGCCATCGCCTCCAGCACCGAGAGAGGAAGCCCCTCGGAGCGTGAGCCGGACACGAACAGGTCGAAGGAGGCCACGAACGATGCCGGGTCGTCCCGGAATCCGACCAACGTCACGCGGTCGGCCAGCCCGAGCTCCTCGATCAGGCTGCGCAGCGGACCGGTCAGGGGGCTGCGCTGGTCACCAACGATCGCGAACCGGACGTTCGGGCGGGCTGCACAGACGACCGCGGCCGCCCGCAGGAGGTTGGGGTAGTCCTTGGCAGGGCGGATGTTGCCCAGGGCCCCGACGAGGACATCGCCTTGGCCGGCGCCGCAGTCTCTCCGCTCGGTGCCGCTCGGACGCGGGTCAGGCCACTCGATGCCGTTGTGGATCACGAGGCCCCTGTCCCGGGGCAGACCGAGCAGAGGCTCCAGGTCGTCTCGGAGGGCGTACGAGACGTAGACCGCCCGGCTCAGGCGCCGATCCAGGATTCGGCGCTTCACGGCAAGGAGGCGGTCGTCGACCGACACGTCCGGTCGTCCGTGGAAGGTGCAGACCACGGGCGTGCGGCCCGACAGCAGCGCCGCGAGGTTGGCATACACACCCGAGAGGAACATGTGCGCGTGGATCAACGAAGGTCGAAACTCCCGGATCTGGCGGACGAGCCCCGCCAGGTACCGGATGTCGGCCGAGCGTGGCAGCGGCACCTCAGCCGTGTCGGCACCGAGCTCCCCGAGCCGGCGAAATAGCCAATCCTTCTCGGGCAGGGCCACTCGGGATCGCCATTCGTCCGGGTCGAGGTTGCCCACGATGGTCGTGAGCACGACCTCCGCCCCTCCGGGTCCCCCCGTGGGGATGACGTGCAGGACCCTCTTGGCTTGCCCGGTCACGATACGCTGCGTGGCGCCGGTTCGGTTAGGACCCGGCCGCGCGAGAGGAGGGGGTGCGTCGGCATCGGGCGTCTCGCTGTGAGCGGTGGAACGGGGAAGGGTGTCCTCAATTTCGCCGGTATCGGGGCCCGGCGTCAGCTACGGAGGCCGAGGACCTCGCGCGGC
>JBFFWJ010000110.1:0-8858 GCA_041570315.1 Longimicrobiales bacterium
AACCCTTCGAGGAGCGGACCGTCGTTCGGATTCGTCACGACGACCGCGACGGGGCCCGCTCCGGCGAACGCACCGGCGGTGATCGCCACCCGAACCGTTCGGGCCCACGGGTGCCGTGCCACGAAGGCCTGGATCCCGAGCCCACCGAGCGCTTCGCCATCCGTGAACGCCACGATGACGTCGTGGCGTGGAGCAGGGCCCGCAGCGAGAGCCCGGAAGGCCTCGAGGACGGTGGCGACGCCGAAGGCGCCCCCCGCGGCTCCCGGCGACGAAGGAGCCGCATCGTAGTGCGCCACCAGCGCAACCGAAGCTCCCGAGGCCGTGCCGGGGATCCGCGCGACCACGTTGCGCACGGTCGCCGACAGCGCGTGGTCCGAGCCCGGCTCCCCGAGGTAGGAGGTCGTTGTCTGCGTATCCGTCTCGATGCCCAGGGCCCGCAGCCTGGCCAGCAGGTAGGACCGGACACGGTCGTGCTCGGCCGAGCCGGTCGGCCTCGGCAGCCGCGCGATCTCCACCACGTGCGACATCGCCCGCGCCGACGAGAACACCGTATCGTGCGCGCTCGCGGGGACCGGGCCGGGGAGCCCGCGGTGCGGGCTCGCGCCCCACACCAGGGCGGCGAGGACGACGACGGTGGCGAACGCCCAACGCACGGACGTGTCGCTCCGGCGGGCAGGTCTCGGCGAGACGGCTCCGGGCCGCTCGTGCCGGACTTCCTCCACCCGGTAGCCGAGCTGACGCAGATCCTCGTCACTGAGCCCGAAGAGCCGTGGGCTCGTTCCGGCCGAGCTCGTCACCGACGACTCCACCGCGTCTCGGGAACGACTCGGCCGCGCGCGCGCGGCAGGGAGAGCCTGGCTCCGAACCAACCCAAGATCGACTCCGGCACGATGGTTCCGGGGACCTTGGGGAGGTGGCCTTCTCGATTATGCCACCCGACGGCGACCCGAACCAACGGTTTGTGGGGCGCGACAGAGCGCACGCCTGGGTCGCGCGCCGATTGACGCCCGCGGCGCGCCGGGACAATCTCAGCGGAGCACTGCTCCCGCTCACCTTGCCGGAGGTCCGATGTCCCTCTCGAGAAAAGCTGCCGTGCGCTCGGCGATCACCCTCCTCCTGGCCACAGCCACCGCGTGTGCGGCCCCCGACACGCTCGACACCGTCGATTCGCTCGACGAGCTCGCCGTGGAATCGCTTGCCCGGATCGAGGGCGACATCCAGGTGCCCGGCCTGCGGGCGCCGGTCGAGGTCATCCGCGACGAGTGGGGCGTGCCGCACATCTACGCGCAGAACGACGAGGACCTCTTCTTCGCCCAGGGCTACGTGATGGCCCAGGACCGCCTCTGGCAGATGGAGATGTGGCGCCGCTGGCACGAGGGGCGTCTCGCCGAGATCTACGGCCCGGAGGCGCTGCCCTACGACCGCCGCACCCGCCTCATGATGTATCGCGGCCCCTTCGACGAGACGGAGTGGACGAGCTACCATCCGGACGCGCACCGGCTGTTCACGGCCCACGCGAACGGGGTCAACGCGTTCATCGAGCAGAATCGGGACGATCTGCCGATCGAGTTCAAGCTCACCGGCGTGGTCCCCGAGCCCTGGACCGCCGAGACCGAGGTGCTGCGATGGGCGGCGCTCGCGGTCCCGAGCGTCCGCGGGCACGCGATCAACGAGATCCAGCTCGCGCTGAATGTGCAGCGGTACGGGGTCGAGGAGGCGAACCGCCGCGCCGCACCCGATCCCTGGGACGAGCTCGTCGTGCCCGAGGGGCTCGACGTGGCCCTGATCACCGAGGACGTGCTCGCCGCCATGCGGGAAGGAGACGGGGACCCCTTCATCCCGGGCGGCCTCCCGGACCTGGAGGTGGTCGACGAGTACCGGGAGCTCATGCCCGGCGTGCGCTCCGCGTCACTCACCCCGCGCGAGATCCCGACCGAGGGGAGCAACAACTGGGTCATGAGCGGGGCGCTCACCCCGACGGGGATTCCGATCCTCGCCAACGATCCCCACCGGCGCATCGAGATGCCGGCGCTGCGCTACTTCGTGCACCTCAACGCCCCCGGGTGGAACGTGGTCGGGGGCGGCGAGCCGCCCTTCCTCGGCGTGGACGCGGGAAGCAACGACCGCATGGCGTGGGGCTTCACCTTCGCCGGCACGGACATGGTCGACGTCTTCGTGGAGGAGATGCACCCGGAAGACGACAACCTCGTCCGCCATGGCGACGCCTGGGAGCCGCTGCGGGTGATCGAGGAGCAGATCGCGGTGAAGGGTCAGGACCCCGAGGCCGTCGTCCTCAAGTTCAGCCGTCACGGACCCGTCTTCTACGAGGACCTCGAGAACCGCCGCGCCTACGCCGTGCAGTCCGTCGTGCAATACCCGGGCACGGCCGCCTACAAGGGGAGCTTCCAGATGGCCCAGGCGACGAGCTGTGAGGACTTCTTCGAGCGAGCGAACCACTGGCTCGTGCCGACCCACAGCCTCATCTGCGGCGACGTCGACGGCAACATCGCGCTCCAGGTCACCGGGCTCACCCCGAACCGGGTCGGCTGGAACGGGCGGCTCCCGGTGCCCGGCACGGGCGAGTACGAGTGGGACGGCTTCCGTGAGGACCTGCCCCGGGAGTACAACCCCGAGCGCGGCTACATCGCCACGGCGAACAACAACGTCCATCCGCCGGGTTACGAGGGCCGACCGGTCTTCTACCACTCCTCCAGGGGCGTGGAGACGTCACGGATCGCGCGTCTCCACCAGATCCTGGGCTCGGGGCAGCAGCTCACGGTCGGAGACCACATGCGGATCCAGTGGGACAACCGCTCGCTGCAGGCCGAGCTCGACGTCCCCGGCTTCCGCGGCTGGACGTCCGACGACCCGGAGGTGGAGTGGGCCCGGTCGCTCCTCGCCGAGTGGGATGCGGACCTCGACCGCGAGAGCGTCGCGGCCGCCCTGTACCGGAGCTGGTCCGACGAGGCCGACGACGTCGCGCGCAGCACGGCAACCCCCGCCGCCGAGCGCCGAGAAGCTCTCGAGGCGAGCTTGCGCGCCACGCTCGCGCGCCTGACCGAGCAGCTCGGAGCGGACCGTTCGCAGTGGCGCTACGGCCGCCTGCACGAGAGCCCCCTGCCCCACATGATGGTCTCCGACTTCGACCTGCCCACCGTGGAGCGGCCGGGCGGCTTCGGCGCCGTCAACGCCACGGGCGCGAACTTCCGCCGCATCATCGACCTCTCGGACCCCGACAACAACGTGGCCAGCAACGCGCCGGGCCAGTCGGCACAGCCCGGCAGCCCGTTCTACGACAACCTCGTCGACAACCTGGGCAACGGCGACTACTTCCCGCTCCTTTCCAGCCGAGAGGCCGTCGAGGAGCGCGCCGCGTACCGACTGACGTTGAGCCCGGGCGGGCCCTGACCGTCGGCAGGAGACGGGCGGCCGGAGGACCGGGCCCGACGCCGGGATCGACCGCGGGGCCGCGGGCCCGGCCCCGGCCGCTCGCGCGCGCGCTCGTCGCCACGCTGCCGCCGCCCGGGCGAACGGCACCGGGCGCGTACACCGCCCTCACGGGTCGCCGAAGATCGCTCCGATCGACCTCGAAAGCAGATCGATTCCAGTTGGGCGGCCTGCTCGCTGCGCACGCTTCGACCCGAGCGCCCACCGATCCACGGGGTGCGACCGGACGGCCTCCATGGAGGCGAGCGCTCGGGCCCGCAGTTCCCTGGCACCCGGGTCACCCGAGCGTTGCGCATCCGCCTCGTCGAGCGCCCGGAGCGTCTTCTCCACCGCGTCTGCGTCGAGGACGGTGAGCGGCGAGCGGCAGTGGGCGCACGCGAAGCCCCGAGCCAAGTCCACCGGCGCACCGCACCTCGAGCACTCCACCTGCCGGACTTCGGCCCGAAGCCGGCTCCGCTCCGCCGGATTCAGCGAGCGCACGAACTGCTTCTCCTTGAGGAACTCGGAGAACGGCGTCCGCCGTCCGTGGCCGGCCGGACACGAGTAGTAGGAAAAGCGCCCGCTCCTCACGATGTCCCGGCTGAGCGCGAGCCTCCGGCCGCAGTGGGGGCACTGCGAGTACTCCCCGAGCGCATGCCGGGGGTCGTCACGGTGCTCGTGCAGGAAACGGAAGAGGTCGACCGTTCCCCTCGGCGAGAGCTGAAGGCTTTCGTGCTTGTCGAGCCAGATCAGGTGGCACGAGAAGCAGAGATCGATCTCGATCTCCGTCCCGTACACGCCCTCGAGGGCCACACGGTCCATGGGAGCGGAGCAGTTGGGACACTCCATCGCCGCCCCTCGCGCTCCGGGCCTGCCGGATTGCGACGCGCTCCTCGGCGTCTCAGTCCCGCAACCCGAACGTGACGAGCGTGTGACCGGAGATCACGGAGACGTACTGCCGGTCGTCCACCATGAACGTGATGGGGGCCATCACGATCTGGCCTCCGAGGCTCGCCTTCCACAGCAGCTCCCCCGTCCGCGCGTCCAAGGCGTGGAAGTGGCCCTCGCGCCCGCCCGTGAAGAGGAGGTCCGACGCCGTCGTCAGCATGCCGCTGTCGCTGACGTCGAACTGCTCGAACTCCCACACCTCCTCACCGGTGCGCGGATCGAGGGCCTTCACGGAGCCGTGCCCGACGACGTCGGTCCAGTTGTTGATCGGGGTCGTGCGGCCGATCCCGATGGTGGGCGCGCCGGGGACCGGCGCGAGCACGTCGAACCCTCCCCCCAGGAACAGACGGCCCGGGATGTACTCCGACTCCTCCGGCCGGTAGATCGTCGCGTAGTCCTCCCATGCCGCGAAGTAGAAGAGGCCGGTGCGCGGGCTGTACGAGGGCGGGTACCAGTTCGTGCCGCCCTGGTTGCCGGGCCAGGTGGGGGCGCCCTCCGGCTGCGGGGTCGGAATCGGACGGCCGTCGTCGTCGAGCCCGCTCGACCAGTTCACCTTCACGAAGGGGGTGCCGGAGAGGAACTCGCCGGTCTCGCGGTCGAGCACGTAGAAGTAGCCGTTGCGGTTCGCCCACAGCATGAGCTTGCGAGGCGCCCCGTCCCAGTCCGTGTCGACCAGCACCGGCACCTGCACCGCATCGTAGTCGTACCCGTCGTTGGGCGTGAACTGGAAGTGCCACGCCAGCTCGCCGTTGTCCGCGTCCAGTGCGACGACGGCGTCCGAGTAGAGGTTGTCCCCCGGCCGCTGCGCCGCGTTCCAATCGGGACCGGGATTGCCCACGCCCCAGTACGTGAGGTCGAGCTCGGGGTCGAACGAGCCGGTGATCCAGACCGGAGCGCCACCGTGCTGCCAGTCGTCGCCCTCCCAGGTCTCGTGGCCTGGCTCGCCGGGGCCGGGGATCGTGTAGAACCGCCAAGCCTCGTCGCCCGTCTCGGCATCGTACGCCGCCACGTATCCTCGGATGCCGAACTCGCCGCCGCCGACACCCACGAGGACTTTGTCCTTCACGACGAGCGGAGCCATCGTGATCGAGTACGCGAGGTTCACGTCGCCGACCTCGACGTTCCACAGCTCCTGACCGTTGATCGCGTCGATCGCGATGAGTCGCGCGTCCAGCGTGCCCATGAAGACCCTGTCTCCGAGCACCGCGACGCCTCGGTTGTTGGCGCCGCAACAGACACGCGCCGTCTCCGCCGGCGTGTGACGATAGAGCCAGAACACGCGCCCGGTCACGGCGTCGACCGCCATGACGTCGTTGGGCCTCTGGGTGACGTACATGACCCCGTCGACGACGATCGGGTTCGACTGCCAGGCGCCGAACACCTGGTTCTGAAGCATCCACTTGAGCTCCAGGTCGTCCACGTTGTCACGGCCGACCTGGTCCAGCCCGCTGTGCCTCTGACTCGAGTACGCACCGTTGTAGGTGAGCCAGTTCTGCGGCTCATCCGCCGCGCCCAGGATCCGCTCGTAGGTCACCCCCGACTGCGCGTCGGCGGCAAGCGAGGTCACGGCCAGGAGAGCGGCCGTCGGCAGTACGGCTCGTCGGACCGAGCTCATGAGGCGCCCCCGAGCGAGAGGAGGTATCCGACCAGGTCGGCGACCTGGTCCGGCGACAGGGTCGTGGCCCGATGGGTTGGCGCCGCGCTCACCTCGTACTCGACGAGATCGGCCTTGATGAGGGATCGGAGGCGCTCTTGGCCGTCGATCAGCTGCACGGAGTACGTGTCCTCGTTGAGCCGTCGCCCACGGATCGTCTCACCGTCGCGCGTCACCATGCGGACGGGGCGATGGATCGGCAGGAGCGCACCCTCGGGATCGACCAGGGATCGCTGAAGCGCCGCCGGCGTTCGGAGGATGCCGATCTCGGTGAGGTCGGGCGCGGTTCGCGGACCCCGTCCGTTCACGCGATGACAGGAGGCGCACTCGCCCCTGCCCTCGAACAGCGCCCGGCCCCTCTCGGCGTCCCCCACCCTCACGGCGACCCCGCCGGGGTCGAAGCCGGCCCGTATGTAGGCGACCACGCCGTCCAGCTCCTGCGGACGGAGGTCGAAGGACGGCATGCGGGCTCCCGTGATGCCGGAGCGCACGACCCTGCGGATGTCATCGTCGGACCGTACCTCGCGGAAGCGCCCGAGCCTCAGGTCGATTCCGTCCACCTCGTCGCCGTTGCGCCCATGGCAGAGCGCACATTCGGCAACGTAGACGCGGGACCCGGCCTGGATCGCTTCCGTCGTGTAGCGGTGGTCCGCGACGTTCTGGCCGGCGGACGGATGGGCGGCGACAGCGAGCATGCCCGCCATGCAGCCGGACGCGAGAGCGGCACGAATCGGTGAGCTCATGGGCGTTGCGGTCCTATCGCGATGTCACGACGACGAGCCAACTTCCGACGATCCGAAGGGGCGACGCAAGGCCCCGCAGGAAGGCTGCGACGAGGGCGGACCGTGCCCGAGCCTGTCCCGACGTCGGGGCGCGACCGCTCGTCGGGCTTCTGCCCGCACCCGCGCGACCCTCCGCGACACGGTGCACGCCGAGGTCGCAGGCGCCGGCCTTCGAGCGACCATCGAGACCCGCGCCCCCACCATGCGAGCCTCAGGGGCAGGCGATCACGACCGTATGGGCGTGGCCGGGGGCCGAGCCGGCGGCGGTCGACACGACGGTCACGTCGTCATCGCTGCCCAGGCGCTCGAAGTGCTCCGCTCTCAACGTCACGGCATGGACGTGGTCCGCGTCGGCTCCCTGCATCTCGTACGTGGTCACCTGCGCTTCGGCGACCTCGAGCGGCGTGACGAAGAGCCGATGCTGGGTATCGGCGGACGCATGGTCACCGAGCACGCTGGCGACCGGCCCGACCGTCAGGCAGGTCGTGACGGCCGCGGCGTCCGGGTCGCGTCGGAGCTCCACGGCGACGAGGCCGACCGCCACCACAGCGACCACGACACGCATCACCGTCTTCGAAGACACGGAGCATCTCCTGCGGGCGTCCCGGCGACACCGCGCGACAGCGAGGCGCGGGGTCCCCTCCTCCGCGTCCACAGTAGCAAGCTGCGGGCGCCCGGGCGACTCACCTGCGACGACCGCCGGCCGGAGCGTACGGCCGCGGGCCGGAGGCGGCCCCCCAAGGCCAACGAGGGTCGGCAACGCCCGTCGCGATCCGCTCGGCGCCCGCGATCCCGATGACGTTCAGGCGGGCGAAGAAGACACCCGCGGAATCGGCCCGCACCGGGTACCCGCGCTCCCGCGCGAGCCACGCCCCGGGTGGCAGCGTGTCGGAGGGTGTCGCCCGCTCGAACACCCAGGTGGCGGAGGGATGGAGCCGTGGCGCCGCCACGGCCTCCTCGATCGTGCGTCCCTCCACCTCGACTCGTACGAGCGTCTCCACCATGGCGGAGATGATCCGTCGGCTTCCCCCGCCACCCATGACGAGCGCCGGACGGCCGCCACGAAGCGCGATCAGGGGGGACTGGGAGGACCACGGACGCTCCCCCGGATCGACCCGCCCCAGATACCCCCCCAGGGTGGCCGCGTAGAGGAAGCCGAGCCCGGGCGTCGCGACCCGGGCACCTCCGGTGGGTCCGAGCGATTGCGTCATCGCGACCGACATCCCGTCCCGGTCGACGACGGAGATGTGGGATGTGTGCTCGGGCTCGAGCGCATCGAGGCCGGATCGCGGCGCCGCACCTCGCGAGAGCGCACGCGCGCGCTCCGAGGCGAGCTCGTCGGAGGTAATCCACGCCGCGTCGGCAGCGGCCGGCCGCGCGTCGGCTCGAGCCGCCTCTCGGTCCTCGAACGCCATCAGGAGCGCACGCCCCACGGTGAGGGCGCGGAGGTCCGGCCCCATGCCGCTCAGGCCCACCCGGTCCAGGATCTGGGCGGCCTCGATCACCGTCGCCCCCGAGGCGGGCAGATAGGTGCCCACCAGCTCGAGCCCTCCGAACGAGCCCCTCACCAAGATCGACGGCTCCGCGCGGTACGCCGCGAGGTCCTCGGCCGTCACCCATCCGTGAGCCTCGAGGTCGCGGGCCATCTCCTCGGCGATACCTCCCCGGTAGAACGCCTCCGGCCCCTCGTCGCGGAGGACCCTCAAAACCCGCGCGAGATCCGGCTGCCTCATGACATCGCCCGCGGCGTGCGCCGCGCCACCCGGTCGCAGAAAGGCGGACCTCGCACCCTCGGAGAGCAGCAGCCGCTCTCGGATGCCGGCCAGCCGTCGGGCCTCCCCCTCGCTCAAGACGAACCCGTCCTCCGCGAGACGAATCGAGGGCTCGATCAGCTGGGCCCAGGACAGCGCTCCGGCCTCCGCGTGCACGCGTGCGAGCCCCGCGACGGTGCCCGGGATCGCCACGGTCCCGTATCCGTCTTCCGCCGGGGTCGCCGTCTCCGGGTCGTAGCGAGCCGGAACCTCCGTCGTGGCGTCTACACCGAAGGC
>JBFFWJ010000111.1:0-8819 GCA_041570315.1 Longimicrobiales bacterium
GACAGGGGGTACGTGTTCAGGTGCGGGAGTCTCCCATCACGCCATCGTTCGTAGGTGAATCGGCCGAATTCCGGCGGACCCAGCCGGTCGGGCGAGAACAGGTCCTTCAGTGCTCGGGTCACTGCGAGGTAGCGGAAGTTGAGCCCGACGGCGAGCGGGACGCCGGCCCCGGCCGCAGCGGCCACGTGCGCCTCGGCGTCGGCGAGCGTATCGGCCAGCGGCTTCTCCGCCAGGATCGCGAGGCCCGCGGCGCAGGCGGCGGCCACCTGCCCGTGGCGTCCGCCCGGTGGGGTGCACAGGAGCGCGACGTCGGCGTCCACCCCGGCCATGACCTCCTCCAACGTGGCGCCCCCCACGGCGCCCGGGGCTTCGGCCAGGGCCCGCGCTCGTCGGTCCGGGTCCGTCTCCACCAGCCCCACCAGATCGCAGTCGGGATGCTCGCCGAGCACCCTGCGCCAGACGCGCGACCGGGCGCCCAGGCCCACCAGGACGAACCCGAGGGGCCTCACGCCGCCGCTCCGGCCAGCAGAGCCCGCACACCCGAGCGCGGGTCGGTCCACGCGAAGTCCCGAAGCGAAGGGATGTCGCTGGGGATCATGGGCGGCTTCGCCGGCTCGGCCGCCGGCACCGTGACCGTCTCCGCCCCGGGGATCTCCGCGGCGATGAGCTGGGCGAGCGCGCTGTCACGACGGACGTGGGGGCTGCCCAGGTGCACGGGGCGCCCCGCGGGCGGGCCGTCGACCAGCCGCTCCAACGCGGGGGCCAGGTCCGGCGTGAAGGTCCAGTCGCGTGCCGGGTCGTCCGAGCGCACCGCCAGCGGACGCCCGCTCCGGGCAGCCGCGACCCAGCCCGCCACCAGGGACACCTCCTGCCGGCTGGGTCTGGCGACCTCGTCGGGGCCGAAGAGGTACCCCAGGCGGACGACGTGGACCGCCGTGCGGGCGGCCCCGGGAACGGCCGCCGCGGGGTCCCCGCGCCGGGCGCTCGGCAGCGCCGAGACGAGCAGCTCCCCGGCCCGCTTCGCGGCGGCGTAGGGAGAGGTCCCCGTCGGGTGGTCGCCGTCGGTGAGCCCGTCGGTCGCGTCGCCGGGCGAGAAGACCCCCGAGGAGCTGAGGAAGACGAAGGCGCCCGGGCGGGCCCGGGCCGCGTGCTCCAGGACCGCGAGCAGGGGGCGGAGGTTCAGCGCGGCGTGCTCCGCCGCGCTGATGCCGAGCGTCTCGGGCGAGGTGGTCACCCAGGCCGCGTGCACGACGAGGTCGACCTCCGCCACCTCCCCGGGCACCCCCTGCGCGAGCTCGGCGGTCAGCCGACGGATCCCGTCACGCTCCGCGGGGGCGTCGAAGGCGCGGTCCACGCCGACCACCCGCCAGTCGAGGTCGGCGAAGCCGCGGACCAGAGCTCTCCCGACGAACCCTCCCGCCCCGGTGACCAGGACCCGCCGCCGGGTCATCCCGGGTGCTCGGCGATGCTGGCGGGATCGAAGTCCGCGAGCGCGTGCGCGTGCTCGGACACGAGGCGGACGGCCCGGTCGACGTCGCGCGCCTCCAGCGCCCGCACGATCGGAGGGTGGGTCTCGGCGATGTCCGCCAGGTGGACCTCCTCGTCGTTGCGCAGGGACATGATCTGGTGGATGCGCAGGTACAGCCCCGCCCACAGCTGGCCGAGAAGCTGGTGGTCGGAAAGCCGGATCAGGGTCCGGTGAAAGGCCTCGTCGGCCACGACCAGGGCCTCCCGGTCGCCTTCGGCGGCGGCCGCCGTCATCGCCCGGCACGGCTCCCACAGGCCTTCGACCGGGGTGCCGCGCTCGAGGACCCGACGCACGGCCATCACCTCGAACCGCTGCCGCATCTCGCAGACTTCGGCCACCTCCCGAACCGTCAGCGGCTTCACCCGCTTGCGGCGATAGGCCACGGTCTCCACGAGGCCGTCGTTCTCGAGGTCCTGGATGGCCTCCCGGATCGGCGCCCGGCTCACGTTCAGCTGCTCGGCCAGCGCGGTCTCCACGAGGGCGGTCCCCGGACGGAGCCTGCCCGTGACGATGGCCGAGCGGAGCCGCGCCGCCACCTGCACGCGCAAGGGCGTCTGCTCGATGGGACCGAGCGTCGGCGCCGCTCCCCCCGGGGCGCCCGCGCCCGGCGGATCGCCGGGGTCAGCCATGTGCGCCTCCGCTCGCGTCGGGGTCCTCGCCGGCCTCCGCCGGAGGCGCCACCGCACGCCAGTGGGCCGCGAGATCCCCCCGGCGGCAGATCCAGACGTCCTCCCGACGCTGGATGTGGTCGAGGAAGGTCCGCAGGCCCCGGATCCGGCCGGGCTGTCCGAGGATGCGGGGATGCATCCCCACCGACATCATCCGGGGGTGCCAGGGGGCCTCCGAGAGGAGCTCGTCGAAGGTGTCGACGAGGAAGTCCGCGAAGGCCCGTCCTGTGACCAGCGGGCCTCCCACGAGCTTCGCGTCGTTGGTCGCAAGCGAATAGGGAACGACCAGGTGCGGGCGATCCGCCACCCGGACCCAGTAGGGAAGCTCGTCGTTGTACGCGTCGCTGTCGTACGTGAAGCCGCCGTGCTCGACGAGCAGGCGGCGCGTGGCCGGGGACGGCGCGTAGCGGCAGTACCAGCCCTCGGGGGGACGGCCGACGAGCCGGTGGATGGAGTCGTACGCCCGGGCGATCTCGTCTCGCTCGGTCGCCTCGTCGAGAAGGTAGTGCTCGACCCACCGCCTGCCGTGGCACACGACGTCCCAGCCGCTTTCGGCCACGGCCCGGGCCGCGGCGGGATTCCGCTCCAGGGCGAGGGCCGATGCGAAGACGGTGAGGGGGAGCCCCCGGTCGCGGAAGAGACGGCAGAGCCGCCAGAATCCGACGCGGCTCCCGTACTCGAACATGCTCTCGGCTCCGAGGTCGCGCCGGCCCGACGGCACCCTGGGCTGCGCGACCTCGGTGAGGGTGGCGTCGGAGCGGCCGTCCCCGTCCTCCAGGGAGTATTCGGAGCCTTCCTCGTAGTTCAGCACGAAGTTGACGGCCAGCCGCGCTCCTCCCGGCCACCGGACGTCGGGAGGGCTCTCGCCGTAGCCCACGAAGTCGCGCCGGCTCTCCATCCTCAGTCCGGGGTCCGCGCGGGGGCCGGCGTGTCCTGCCGCAGGCGTCGGGGTGGCGGGCTCATCTCAGATCCCCTTGAAGGCCTCGTACTCCTTCAGCTGCTCCGGCGTGTAGACCTGCATGAACTCGATCTCGATGCCCCCCGCCTCGTCGTCGAGGAACGCCACCCATCCCTCGGGGTGCGGATGCGAGCCATGGACCTGGCAGGCCTGACAGATCCGGAGCTTCGCCCCCCGGGCCTGCGCGTGGGCCAGCGCCGCGTCGATGTCGTCCACCTCGTAGCAGATGTGGTGGAGCCCCTCGGCGCCGCGCTCGTCGATCCACCTGGCGAACCGCCCGTCCGGCTCGATCGACTCGCAGAGCTGATACTCGATGCCCCCCAGGTGGAAGAGCGCGACCCGGTTCTTCGACTTCGGGTAGAGCTGGATCTCGGTCTCGGCCGGCACATGAAGGAAGCGCGCATACGCCTCCAGCGCCTCGGCCGCGTCCCGCACGGCGAACGCCATGTGCTTGATCCCGCGAACGTTCGGATTGTCGGATCTCAAGGGTCTGACCTCGTGCTGGGGGAGCCGGATGCGGGAGAGCGCTCCTCGCGGATCGCTTCGACGACGGCGGCCATGCGGTCCAACGCCTCCCGGATGCGCGGGGCGGTCTGCGTCAGGGACAGGCGCGCGTAGTCGTCCGTGTAGTCTCCGTAGATCCTGCCCGGGAAGATCATGACCCGCCCCTCGGCGAGGAGCCGCTCGCAGAACTCGGTGGCTCCCACGCCGGTCTCCGCCACCCTGGCGTACACGTAGAAGGCGCCCTGGGGCTCGGCGTACGGAATCCCCATCGCGGCAAGGCCGTCGCAGAGCGCTCGCCTCCGCTCGTCGTACGTGCGCCGCATCTCCTCCACGCACTCCTGCGGACCCGTGAGGGCGGCGAGCGCGGCGTACTGCCCGACGGCGGAGGTCGAGATGGCGAAGGCGTGGTGGATCTCGGCCAGGGCGGGCATGAGCTCGGAGGGGCCCGCGAAGTACCCCACCCGCCAGCCCGTCATGGCGTACGCCTTCGAGACCCCCGAGAGCGTCAACGTCCGCTCCCGCATGCCGGGCAGCGACGCGACCGGCAGCGCCCGATGGCCGTCGTAGGTGAGCCGCGCGTAGATCTCGTCGGAGACGACGACGAGGTCGTGCTCCCGGGCCACCTCGCAGATCCGCACGACCTCGTCGGGAGGGATGACGGTCCCCGTCGGATTGCCCGGGTTGATGAGGATCAGAAGCTTGGAGCGCGGCGTGACGTGCTGCTCCACGAGCTCCGCCGTGAGGGTGAAGTTGGTCGCCCTGGTGGTGCGGACGTTGACGAGGGCCGCCTCGGTGAGCTCGGCCGCCTGGAGGTAGGGGTTGTAGCCCGGACAGGGGATGAGCAGCTCGTCGCCCGGGTCCAGGAGCCCCAGCGCGATGATGAACATCGCCTGCTGCCCACCGGGCGTGACCACGACGTCCTCCGGCGCGTAGCGCGCGCCTCCGTGGGTCGCGATGTCGTCGGCGATGGCCTGCCGGAGCTCCGGAAGCCCCAGCGGGTGCGTGTAGTGCGTGGCTCCCGAGGCGAGAGCATCCTGGCCCGCCCGGACGATGTGCTCAGGCGTGTCCAGGTCGGGATCCCCGCGTCCGAGCTTGATGACGTCCGGCAGTCCCGCGGCGATGTCCATCATCCGCGTCACGACGTGCTTGTCCCTCAGCTTGACGCGTCGGGCGAGGCGGCTGCGGCCGTCGGGCATGGAGGGCTCAGATCCCGTAGATGTCGGAGTACTTCTGCTTGAGGTGCTCGAGGTAGAAGGTCGGGTCGAGACCCCGCCCGGTGGCCCTCTCCAGGAGCTCGTTCCGCGTGTAGCGGCGGCCGTGGCGATGGACGTGCTCGGTCATCCACTCCCGCAGGGGGAGGTAGTCGGCCTCGGCCAACCCGTCCCGGACCCGGGCGTCCTCGCGGGCGAAATGGAAGAGCTGCCCAGCCATCACGTTGCCGATCGTGTAGTTGCAGAAGGTCCCCACCTGACCCGATGCCCAATGGACGTCCTGGAGCACGCCGAGGCGGTCGTTCGGCACGTCCAGGCCCAGGTACTCCTTCATCTTGGCATTCCACGCCTCGGGCAGGTCCGACACCTCGAGGCTGCCGTCGATGAGCGCGGCCTCGAGCTCCACCCGCAGCATGATGTGGAGATCGTACGTCAGCTCGTCGGACTCCACGCGGATCAGCCCGGGCTGCACGCGGTTCACCGCTCTCCAGAAGGTCTCGGCGTCGACCCGCGCGAGCCGCTCCGGGAAGGTGTCCCGAAGCTCCCCGAAGTTGAGCTCCCAGAACTCGCGGCTCCGACCCACGTGGTTCTCCCACAGGCGCGACTGACTCTCGTGGGCCCCGAAGCTCACCCCGGCCACCGCGTACAGCCCGACCAGGTCCGTGGCCAGCGGCGTGCGGGTGTAGGCGGGATCACAGAACTGCTCGTAGAGCGCGTGCCCGGTCTCGTGGAGGGTCCCGAAGAGGCACTTGGGCATCCACTCGTCGTTGACGCGGGTCGTGATCCGGACGTCGTTGCGCGTGAAGGAGATCTCGAACGGGTGGACCGTGAGGTCGAGCCGCCCCCGGTCCGTGTCGTACCCCAGCTTGCGCGCCATCCTCAGCGCGAAGTCGAGCTGCAGATCCACGGGATAGGGGCGCTCGAGGAAGTCGACCCGAGGCGGCTCCTTCTCGGCGATGGCCCCGAGGAGCGGAAGCAGTCCCTCGCGCAGCGCGGCGAACAGCGGCTGGAGCGACGCGACCGTCTCGCCCGGCTCGAAGCGGACCATGAGCGCGTCGTACGGGTGCTCCTCGTACCCGATGCACTCGGCCATCTCCCGGTTGAGGGCGATGGTCTCCTCGAGCACGGGCGCGAACGAGGCGAAGTCGCTCTCCGCGCGGGCCTTCACCCAGACGTGCCGGCCGAAGCCGCCGACCTCGGCCCGCTTGTGCACGAGCGCGGCCGGGATTCTGAGGTGGTAGTCGATCGCCTCGCGCACCTGGGCGCAGATCGTCCGCTCGACGCTGTCCTCGGGAAGGCTCGCGGTCTCGGCCTCGGCCCGCTCGAGAAGCCGCCGGGTCCCGTCCGAAACCAGGTGGTCCCGGGCGAACACGGTCAGCGTGGCCATCTGCTTCGCCCGGGTGTCCGCACCTCCGGGGGGCATCATCGTCCTCGCGTCCCAACTGAGGATCGACTCCGCGTTGAGCAGGTCGTTGACCTCGCCCATCCGATCGAGGAACGCCTTGTATCCCATGAATTTAGCCTGTTTCCGCCCTCGCAGGGCCGCGGGTTTGCACCGCGGCCGCGGGCGCCGTAGTCTGTATGTTGTCGACGGGCGACAACGGAACGTGCCCCGCGTCGATCGCGCCTGTCAAGCAGGCGCTGCGGCGCCTTCGGCACCCTCGGGGCCCCTCTGCGGGGGGCACCGGAAGCTTGGAGCGGCATGGACGAAGCGCTGCGCTGGAACTTCGACGACCTGGTCGAGATGGCCGTGACGGGCGACGTGAGCCAGCCGGCCGTTCGGCGGGGCGGATACGTGCACCGGCCCGACGGGGTCGGCGAGATCCTGCCCGGCATGTACGGGATCGTCTACAACGCGCGGGTGGGCGACCGTGCCTTCGGCTGGGCCGGGGATCACGTCGAGCCGGGCGTCTCGATCGCGAATCCCGACGAGCGTGCCGACTACGCCCTGCACTACCTGACCTGCATCGGCAACGACGCCGAGGTCGTCACGGGGCTGGCCAGCGGAGCCCGCGGCGTGGTCACGGGCGAGCATGCCCGCCTGCTCGTGGACTTCCCTTCCGAGGCGCTCGAGGAGCTGACGGTCGGGGACACGATCCAGATCCGGGCCCGGGGCCGGGGGCTGAGGCTGGACAGCCATCCGGACGTCGAGTTCAAGAAGACGAGCCCCGCCCTCGCCCGCGCGCTGGGTCTCCGAGCGGAGGGCGGGCGGGTGAGCTGCCCCGTCGCCCTGGAGCTCCCGGCGCGCGTGATGGGCTCGGGGGCCGAGCTCAACGCCGAGTTCGTGGACCAGGATCTCATGTCCGGGGACCGCGCGCTCATGGCCGAGCTCGGGATCGACCGGATGCGCCTGGGAGACCTGATCGGCATCCGGGACGTCGACCACCGGTTCGGCCGCTCCTACCGCGCGGGGTGGGTGGCGGTAGGTCTCTGCATCCACGGAGACTCGGTGATGACCGGCCACGGGCCCGGAATCCTCACCCTGATCACCGGCCCCGCGCATGCGCTGGACTTCCGTCCCGACCCCGACGCCAACCTCGCCCACGCCCTCGGCCTCCGGACCGCCACATGACCGCGCGCAACGCCCTCGGCCTCCGAACCGCGCCATGACCGCGCGCAACGACCTCGCCACCAACGCCGCCGATCTCGTGGCCCTCTCCGTCGCGGGAGCCGTCGCGCACCCCGGCTTCCCCGGCCTGCCGGCCGAGCCGTATCGGCTGGCCGCCGACGGCACGCCCTTCCTGCTGCCCACCTACGGGGGCATCGTCTACAACGTGTCCGTCGGGGACCGGGCCTTCGGATGGGCCGCGGACTGCATCCACCCGGGGGTGAGCATCCACCGGGCCGACGACATGGGAAACCGGGGGCTGAACGTCTTCGCCTGCGTGGGGAACCGGGCGCGGGTGATGACGGGAGGGGCCGCGGGAGCCACGGGGGTCGTCACGGGCAAGTCGGGACGCTTTTCGGAGCAGGTGATCGTGCACCTTCCCCGTGACGCGCGCGCCCGCATGGCCGTGGGCGATCAGCTCCTCGTCCGGGCGGAGGGGGCGGGGCTGCGGCTCATGGACCACCCGGGGGTGTCCCTCAAGGGAATCTCGCCGGGACTCCTGGCCGCCCTGCCGGCCCGGGAGGAGGAGGGGCGCGTCTCCTTCGGCGTCACCGCTCGGATCCCCGCGCACCTCGTGGGCGCGGGCCTCGGCCTGACGTCGGAGGGCGGGAGCCTCCACCTGCAGTCCACCGACCGGGCGCTGCTGGCGGAGCTGGGCCTGGACCGGCTCCGCCTGGGAGACGTGGTGGCCCTGCAAGACACCGACAGCCGCTACAATCACGGCTACCTGCGCGGGGCCCGGGGGATCGGGGTGGTGGCCTCCACCGACGGTCCCCGCGCCGGCTACGGCCCCGGCATCGCCGTGCTCATGACCGCCCCGGCGGGGCAGCTCGGCAGCTTCGAGCTCCCCGAATCGAATCTGGTCGAGCTCCTCGGACTGGAGGGCTGATCCCATGGACGCCCGAGACCCGTGATCCCGCTGACCGCCGTGACCCGCGAGAGCCTCGAGGCCTTCGTCGTGGACGTGCTGCGCGCCCTGGGGCTTTCCGCGGAGGACGCCGGGATCTTCGGCGGCGCCCTCCTCTTCTCGGAGCTCCGCTTCCACCCCGGTCACGGGCAGGGGGTGAAGCGGCTCCGGCGCTACCAGGAGCGGATCGGCCGGGGCCTGGTCGACCCGAGCGCTCGCTGGGAGGTGGTCAAGGAGAGCCCGGCGCTGGCGCTGGTCGACGCCCACAACGGGATCGGCACGGTGGCGGCGACCCGGGCGATGCGCCTGGCGATCGACAAGGCCAGGGTCTGCGGCATCGGTCAGGTGGTCGTCCGGGGATCCACCCACTTCGGCTCGAGCGCGGTCCACGCGTGCCTGGCCCGCGAGGCGGGGTGCATCGGGATCGCCCTCACC
>JBFFWJ010000112.1:0-8716 GCA_041570315.1 Longimicrobiales bacterium
CCGCGACTGGTTCATCGACACGTTCAACCGCGAGCCGCCCGGGCTCCGGACCAACTGAGCGAGGCGGAGGCCGGAGCCGCGCTCGCCGCGTCTCCGGAGATCGGGCGGGCGACCGGCGCTCTCAGCCCGGCCGGACCTCCCACCTCAAGCCGACGGGCCCGCCCTCGCCGAGCTCCTCGACGTGCAGGTCGACCCGGCCGGTCCGGGCGAGGCGGTCGTTGCTCGGCTTGCCGCCGAAGACGGCGAACCCGGCGACCCGGATCCGGCACTCCCGGCCGTCCGGCGAGCGAGCTACCATCTGCGCCCCCCTGAGCGACTTCACCGGGGGCGGTTCACCCGACTCGAGACGAAGGCGTAGAATACGGCCGGAATGGGGCGCGTCCATCGCGTCGAGCACGCGAAAGACCTGCTCCTTTCCGACGGTGGTTTCCGCTGACATGGAGAGAAGCTAACCGGCATGACGGCGCCAACGGAAGAGACCGGGCACGGCGATCTGGCCATGCCGCCCGAGCGCATGCGCGAGCTGGCCAGGCTCGCGGTCGAGCTGGTGGTCGAGCGGATCGAGAAGCTCCCCGAGGACCGACCGTGGCGGGGCGGCACGCGCTCCGAGCTGGAGCCGCTCATGCGGGAGCCGCCCCCCGAGGAGGGCCGTGCGCCAGAGGCCGTCATCGAGCGCGCCGCGCGTGAGATCCTGCCCGTCGCGGGACGCGTGGACCATCCGCGCTTCTTCGCCTTCGTGCCGTCGTCGCCGACGTGGCCGGGGGTGCTCGCGGACTTCATGGCGGCCGGCCACAACGTCTTCCAGGGGACGTGGCTCGGGGCGAGCGGCCCCAGCCAGCTCGAGGTCGTCGTCATCGACTGGATCCGCCAGTGGATCGGATATCCGGACGGCGCGGGCGGCCTCTTCACCAGCGGAGGCTCGGCAGCCAGCCTGGACGCCTTCGTGGCGGCGCGGGAGGCGGCGGGCGCCCCGGACGGCGCGACGGTGTACATGAGCGACCAGAGCCACACCGCGCTGAGCCGCGCCGCCAGGATCGTGGGCATCCGCCCCTCCAACGTCCGCCACGTGGCGACGGACGAGCGCTTCCGTCTCGACATGGACGAGCTTGCCCGCGCGGTGGCCGGGGACCGCTCCGACGGGCTGCGCCCGATCGCCGTGTGCGCGAACGCCGGCGCGACGAACACGGGTGCGGTCGACCCCCTCCACGCGATCGCCGACTTCTGCGAGGCGGAGGGTCTGTGGATGCACGTGGATGCCGCCTACGGGGGCTTCGCCGTCCTCTCCGAGAAGGGCCGGACGCTCCTCGACGGCATGGAGCGCGCCGACTCGATCGCGATCGACGCGCACAAGTGGCTCTTCCAGCCCTTCGAGACGGGCTGCCTGCTGGTCAAGGACGTGCGCCGCCTGGAGGAGGCCTTCTCGGTGCAGCCCGAGTACCTGCAGGACACCGAGTGGGGGCGGGATCACCCGAACTTCGGCGATCGCGGCCTCCAGCTCAGCCGCTCCTTCCGGGCCCTCAAGGTCTGGATGTCGATCCAGACGTTCGGCATGGCGGCGTTCCGCCGGGCCGTGTCAGGGGGCATCGAGCTCGCCGAGCGGGCCGAGGCCTACGTGCGCGCGTCGCAGGTGCTGGAGATCGCGAACCCCGCCTCCCTCGGCGTGGTGTGCTTTCGCGTGCGCCCGCGCGGGGCCTCCCTGGACGAGGAGCGTCTGGAGGCGCTCAACGCCTCCGTCCAGGCGAGGGTGATCGACAGCGGGATCGCGATGATGTCGTCGACCCGCCTGCGGGGACGGTACTCCCTGCGCCTGTGCATCCTGAACCACACGACCACGTGGGAGGACGTGCGGCGCACGCTCGAGGCGATCGAGCGCTTCGGCCGCGAGGAGCTTCCCGCGTGACGAGCCGCCGCATGCCCCGGACCGCCCGCTTCCTCCTCTGGACCGGCGTGGCGCTCTTCTGGATGGTGCAGCTCACGCTCGCGCTCGTCGTCGGCATGCCCTTCCTGGACAGCGTCGTCATCGCCCTGCTGCTCGCCGTGGTGCCGCTCTTCTCGCTGGCCCAGCTTCCGATGGTCGAGGGTGTCGAGATCGAGCGGATCCCCGCCTACTGGGCCTCGATCGTGACCCTCTGGCTGCTGGGGACCGCCTGCTGGCTCGTGGGAACCCGCGCCGGAGGGCCCGGGGCCGTGGGCATGGTGTGGATCCGGCCCGGCGCGCTCGTCACCTGGACCACGGTCCTGACCGGCGCGGCGCTCGGGATCATCGTGGTCTTCCGGGGGCTGGCGACCCGGCTGGGCGTCCGCGACACCCCGATCCTGCGCCAGCTGCTGCCCCGCACGGGTCGCGAGCGGGGAGTCTTCGCGCTCCTCTCGGTCGCCGCGGGGACGGCCGAGGAGGTGGCGTACCGAGGGTACGCGATCCCGGTCTTGATTCCGCTGGTGGGCGTCGGCGGCGCGGTGGCCTTGAGCTCCGTGGCCTTCGGCGTGGTCCACGGGTATCAGGGTGCCCTGGGCATGGCGCGCACCGGGGTCATGGGGGCGGTCCTGGGGTGGGGCTTCCTCGCGTCGGGGAGCCTGTGGCCCGCCGTCCTCGCCCACGTGCTCATCGACCTCCTCGCCGGCATCGTCCTCGCCGACCGTCTCCTGTCACCTGAGGCGGCCGGCGGGGTAGGAGATGCGCCCGAGCTCCTGGAATCGTAGCGGACCCGGACCCGACACCATGGAAGTAGACCTCGCGCTGCTCGCCGACGCGGCAACGATCGACGGGTCGGGCAAGCTCAACATCCTCGGCATCTTCGACCGCCTCAAGACGAGCGCCTTTCCCACGCGTCATCCGCGCCTGAGCCTGGTCCTCCGGTTCGCGGCCGGCGTGCACGAGGTGGGCAAGCACGACGTCGGCATCTCCCTCAAGGCGCCGGACGGGCACGAGGTCATGCGCATCGACGGCGAGATGAACCTGACGGCGGGGCCGCGGGAGGTGGCGGGGGGCGTGCTCGTCCCGCACATCCTCAACATGGATGGCCTGATCTTCGCCGCGGCGGGAGCCTACGCCTTCGACGTGTGGGTCGACGGCGAGCACCACGTTTCGATCCCGCTCACCGTGGACGGACCGGTCGGCACCGCCCGCGCCTGAGCGACGCGCCGCGAGCACGCTCCCCGGCGCGCTTGCAGAAACCCCGCCGCGATCCGATAAGTAGAAGAGGAGGCAGGTGCGCGTACCGGGAGCCACGGTGATCCTGTACTGCAACTACGAGGAGCTCGCGGCCCTCAAGGCCGGCGCCCGGGTGGTTCTCGAGCGAGAGCCGCCCGCCGGAGGTCCCGTGCTCGCGCCTCCCGAGACGCGGGCCCACGTCGAGGCCCTGCTCCCCCGGCTCGAGGGCGACCTGTCCGTGTCGACGCTCGCGGAGCTGCGGGTCGTCCAGTGCGCGGTCGAGGCCATCGTCGAGACGCTCCGAGCGGCGATGGAGGCGACCGTGGTGGCGAGCCATCCTGCCGACGAGGGCGCCGTCTCGGCCTATTTCGACTTCGCCCATGGCTTCACGGTGGCGCAGCGGATCCGTGAGATGGCCTCGGAGATGCGAGCGCTCATCGAGCTCGTGACCGGGGCGGAGCCCACCGCAGAGACCGAGCGCACCTTCTACTTCCCCGACTGAGGTGCGCCGGACCGGACGGATCGGGCCGACCGCGATCCTCGCGGGCCGGCGTTGAGCGCGGACGGTCGGTGAGCGTGAACGGTCGATGAGCGCGGACCGGCTCGCCGCGCTCGAGCGGATGCTCGGGAACCGGCCGGACGATCTGCGGCTTCGGTTCGGGCTGGCGCTCGAGTACCTGAACGCCGGCCGGCTCGACGAGGGGATCCGGGAGTTGGAGGTCTACCTGAGCGGCTCCGACGACGAGGGCAACGGGTGGGCGCGCCTGGGGGCGGCGCTGCTGCAGCGGGGGCGCGAGGACGAGGCGCGGCAGGCGTACCGGCGGGGGATCGAGGCGGCGGCCCGTCACGGCCACCCGTCGATGGCCGAGGAGCTCACCGAGGCGCTCGAGGGGCTGACCGAGGCGCCCGAGGGGCTCGGGCCGTGAGCGAGACCGCCGGCGCGAGCAGGGCGGCGCGTACGGGAACGGACGGATCGGAACCGGTAGCGCTCGCGAAGCCGATGGCGGAGGCCGATTCCCAAGGCTGAGACCCGGTCTCGGCATCCGTGCGACGGCCTCCGGCGCCGGTCCCGGCGGTGGGCTCTTCCGTCCCCGGGTTTGATTACAATTCTCGTCGCACGCCCTAGGGTGCGGCGAGACCCCCACGACAGAACCACGCGGAGACGGCATGGCCACGGCCTCCAAACGGGAACGGATCCTCCCCCGGATGCTCGAGGAGGAGATGCGCGAGTCGTTCCTGGACTACTCGATGAGCGTCATCGTGCAGCGGGCGCTCCCCGACGTGCGCGACGGGTTGAAGCCGGTGCACCGCCGGATCCTCTACGCGATGTACGAGGCCGGCCTCAGCCCGGACCGGCCGTACAGGAAGAGCGCGACCGTGGTCGGCGACGTGCTCGGGAAATTCCATCCCCACGGCGACTCGGCCGTGTACGACGCGCTCGTGCGCATGGTCCAGGACTTCTCGCTGCGCATGCCGCTCGTCGACGGTCAGGGCAACTTCGGCTCGATCGACGGGGACCCGGCCGCCGCCTACCGCTACACCGAGGCGCGCCTGCACGCGCTGGCCGTCGAGCTGCTGGACGACATCGAGAAGGAGACCGTCGACTTCCAGCCCAACTTCGACAACCAGCGCCTCGAGCCCAGCGTCCTGCCCGGCCGCTTCCCGAACCTGCTGGTCAACGGGTCGTCGGGGATCGCGGTCGGCATGAGCACGAACGTGCCCCCGCACAACCTCGCCGAGATCGCGGCCGGCGTGCGCCAGCTGGTGGTCGACCCGGACTGCACCGTGGACGACCTCATGCGCCACGTGCCGGGACCCGACTTCCCGACCGGAGGCTACGTGCTGGGACGGGAGGGGATCCGGAGGATGTACCGGGAGGGCCGCGGGCGGGTGGTGATGCGCGCCCGCGTCGTCAAGGAGGCGCTGCGAGGAGGCAAGGAGCAGCTCGTGGTCAGCGAGCTCCCGTACGCCGTCAACAAGACCAAGGTGATCGAGCAGATCGCGTCGCTGGCCAAGAGGGGCAAGGCCGAGGACGTGTCGGACATCAGGGACGAGACGGACCGGGACGGCATCCGGCTGGTCGTCGAGCTGAAGCGCGGGGCGAAGGCCGCCGAGGTGCTCCAGCTCCTGTACCGCGGCACCAGCCTGCAGACGACCTTCGGCGCCCACCTCCTCGCCCTCGACGACGGGCAGCCGCGGGAGTTCGACCTCAAGCAGCTCCTGGAGCGCTTCCGCGATCATCGGCTCGCCGTCATCCGGCGGCGCAGCCGGCACGATCTGGAGAAGGCGGAGGCGGAGCGCCACGTGGTCGAGGGCCTGCTCGCCGCGCTCGAGCACATCGACGAGGTGATCCGCATCATCCGGGGCTCCGACGACCGCGCCGAAGCGTCGGAGCGACTGCAGGAGCGCTTGGGGCTGAGCGAGATCCAGGCGGACGCGATCCTGAACATGCGCCTGGCCAGGCTGACCGCGCTGGAAAGGGCGCAGCTCGAGAGCCGGCTCGCCGAGCTGGAGGCGACGATCGCGGAGCTCCGCGACGTGCTGGATTCCGAGGAGCTGCAGCTCCAGATCATGCTCGACGAGCTGGGTGACGTCGTGAAGAAGTACGGGGACGAGCGGCGCACGGTCCTGCTCGACGACGACGACGGCGAGCTCGAAGCCCCCTCGATCGAGGGCCAGCTCGCCGACGAGGATGTCGTGATCACGCTCTCGCACGAGGGGTTCGTGAAGCGCATCCCGATCCACCTGTACCGGAGGCGTGTGGGCTCCGGGAAGGCGCTGGCGGGGATGGAGCGCTACGAGGACGACTACCTCGAGCGGATCTTCGTGGCGCGGACGCAGGGCTGGATCCTCGCGCTGACCGAGCGCGGCCACTGCCACTTCCTTCCGGTTCTGGACGTGCCGGAGAGCGCGCGCGCCTCCCGCGGGCAGTCGATCTACTCGCTGATCGAGGGCGCCGACCGCAGGGACCGGATCGTCGCGACGATCCCGGTCGACGACCTGACGGCGGAGGCGAAGTTCCTGGTCTTCGTCTCGCGCCAGGGCGTGATGAAGCGGACCCCGGTGTCGGACTTCGCGAATCCGCGAACGGGTGGGGTGATCGCGGCGGGCGTGAAGAAGGGAGACGGCATCCTGGACGTGGCGATGTCGGACGGAACCGCCGAGGTCATGCTGCTCTCCCGCGGCGGGCGCGCGATTCGCTTTCCGGAGGACCAGGTGAGCGTCGTCGGGCGGACGGCGCAGGGCGTGAAGGGCATGAGCCTGAAGGGCGACGAGGTCGCGGGGATGTTGCTCATCCGCCGCGACGCGACCGTGCTGATGGTCAGCGAGGACGGGATGGGCAAGCGGACGCCGGTCGCGGACTTCCCGCTTCAGAACCGGGGAGGTCTCGGAACCCTCGCCGTCCCGGGGGGCGCGCAGAGCTCGCCCATCGTCTGCGCGCTCGAGGTGCTGGAGGCGGACGAGGTGATGATCGTGACGGCGGGTGGGCGGGTGACGCGCGTGGCTGCGGACTCCGTTCCGGTGCAGGGGCGCCGGACGCAGGGACGGAGGATGGCGCCGCTTGAGGGGGGCGATCGGGTTGTCGAAGTTACGCGGGCCGAGGGGCGCGGCGGGGCGCCCGCGCGGGACGAGCCCGAGCTCGACGGGGCCGGCCAGCTCGACCTGCTCGGCTGAGCGTGTCGGCGCGCCGACCCCGGCGGGGCTCCCACTCCACTCTGATCGCGAAAGGCGGGACTCGATGAGGCTTCTGGTGCTCGGAGGCGGGAAGCAGGGTTCGGCGTGCGCGCTCGAGCTGGCGCGCCGCGACGACGTCGAGCGAGTGACGGTCGCCGACCTCGACGTGGGCGACCCGCCCGCGTTCCTCGCTCCCTTCGTGGGGTCGAAGGTCGATTTGCGGAGCGTGGACGCGAGCGACGAGGGGGCGGTGCGCTCGGTCATGGCCGAGGCCGACGCGGTCGCGTGCGCGCTCCCCTACTACTTCAACGTCGACATGACCCGGATCGCGATCGAGTCCGGCGCCCACTTCTGCGACCTGGGGGGCAACACGGAGCTGGTCGACCGGCAGAAGGAGATGTCCGAGGCGGCCGAGGCGGCCGGGATCTCGGTCGTCCCCGACTGCGGGCTCGCGCCGGGCATGGTCAACATCCTCGCCCAGGGCGGGATCGACGCGCTCGACGACGTCGACTCGGTCGAGATCTTCGTCGGAGGGCTGCCCCAGCACCCCCGGCCGCCCCTGAACTACCAGATCGTGTACTCGATGGAGGGCGTGCTCGACTACTACACGACGCCGGTCCTCGTCCTGGAGGGCGGCGAGGTGGTGGAGAAGGAGGCGCTGACCGGCCTGGAGTCGGTCGAGTTCCCCGAGCCGGTCGGGCTCCTGGAGGCCTTCCTGACCGCCGGCGGGATCTCCCGCATGCCGTACCGCTACGAGGGGCGCATCCGCTCGATGACCTACAAGACGCTGCGCTACCCGGGTCATGCGTACCTGATGCGGGCCATGCGGGACCTGGGGCTCCTCGATCTGGAGCCGCTCGAGGTCGACGGGACGCCGGTGCGGCCGCGCGACGTCTTCATCGCCGCGGTCACACCGCACCTGCGCAACCCCGCGGGGGACGACCTCGTCGCGATGCGCGTGGTCGTGAAGGGCTCGAGGGACGACGAGGCGAAGACCGTCACCTACGAGATGGTCGACCTCTTCGACCCCGAGACGGGGGTCACGGCGATGATGCGCACGACCGGCTACTCCCTGGCGGCGACGGCGCACCTGCAGGCCCGGGGCGTGATCGAGCCCGGCGTGCACACGCCTTCGGAGTGCGTGCCCGTCGACGCCTACGTGTCCACGCTGGCCGACTGCGGGATCCGCATCGAGCGGTCCGAGAGCTGAGGGAGTCCCGGGCTCAGCGGCGCTCGCCGAGCACCACGGTGAGGCGGACCCGCTCCCCGTCGCGCTCGACGACGATGACGACCTCGTCACCCGGCTGCTTGTCCTGGAGCGCGTACGTGTACGCGTAGATGTCGGCGATCTCCCGGCCGTCGAACTCGACGACCACGTCCCCGCCCTGCAGCCCGCCCTCGGCCGCGGGGCTGCCCTCGCGCACCCCGGTGAGGCGCAGCCCGAACTCCCGGGGCGTCATGTCGGGGATCGTGCCCAGGTAGGGGCCGTATCCTCCCCCCGACGAGCCGGAGGTCGAGGGCGGGGCGGGCTGCTCCATCTGGATCGGCGTCAGAGCCACCGCCTCCGGACCCCCTCCCGCGAGCCGCCGCGTCACCTCGGTCGTGAGGTCGACCACGCGGTCGAGTCCCTCGAAGTTGATCTTGGGCCAATCGTCCGAGGGCCGATGGTAGTCCTCGTGCGTGTTGGAGAAGAGGTGGAGGACCGGCAGGCCCTCGCCGTGGAACGCGGAATGGTCCGAGGGACCGAAGCCGTCGGGCGCCTTCGCGATCGCGAGGGGCCGGGCGATCGCCGCGTTCGCCCCGTCGACGATCTCGTCCCACTCCGCGGCGGTGCCGAAGCCGAAGACCGTCAGCGCGTCGCCGGCGACCCGGCCGACCATGTCCAGGGTC
>JBFFWJ010000113.1:0-8703 GCA_041570315.1 Longimicrobiales bacterium
CAGCCGAAGCTATGACTGGGAGAACACCGGAACCCAGGCCACCATCGACGTCAGCCAGGCCATCACGGGCGGTTCGGCCGTCCTCACCATCCGCGACGCAAGCGGCACAGTGATGTACGATTCGGACATCGGTGAGGACAACGATGCCACGACACCAGAGGGAGTTTCGGGCACGTGGCGAATCGAGATCGTGCTCACGGAGACCACGGGCACGTTCAACTTCCGTGTGCAGAAGACGACCTGAGCACGGCCCTCTTTACGTCACGGCTACTTCACTCGACCGTTCTTGGAATGGTCACCAGGGTCTACGACGGAGCGTCACACAACGCTTGATTCACGCGCTCGCCGTAAATCCAATTCAATATCGAGTGCTCCGTCGTGTGGCCTCGCTACACATGTCGCACTCGCCGACCCTATCAGGTCGATTTCGCTATCGTGGCCGTGGTGACCAGCACTCTACATTGACTGGCCGGCCCGCTGCGCGGGACGGACTTCCGCTCGGCCGCTCCGACAGGCGCTGCCCTCCACGACCGCCCGATCCTCCGGGCTCAGCCTCTCGTCACGCGCAGCTCTCGAGCAGCAGCCCCCTTGCGCCTGCCTCCGTGTCGTGAATGCATTGTCCGGTATGTGACAGCAGCGATTAGCACCGCGCCGGGAGTCCGCTGAGCGGCGGCGGCCGTTTGTCGCGTATCTCCGATCGCCACCTTCTGCGCGCGATCATCGCCTCCTACGCAGCCTCTGACCTTACCAGAGAGTTGGGCGCGCCGGCCGTACAGCGGATCGGGTGCGACTACTGCGATGCGCGCTCGACGGCGATCGATCCCGTCCTGATCCCGCAGATGTCTCGAGATGTCTTCGACCTCATGCGTGAGGGTAGCGGCATCCAACTGGCCGCCGCTGGCAAGGCCCACCCGCTGCCAGCGCGTCACCAGCCGGACTGGATCTGGCCTGACCTGTGGGGGATTCACAACGACGTCGCCCCTGACGATCAGCGATTCGTCGTTGCGCGAATGCTGGACTCCGGGGGGCCACGAGGTCCCGTCGGTCACCGTCAGGAACTCTGCCACGGCACTCACACGGCTGCTCCCCGACTGACGACGGGCACTGTATCCGACGAGTTGCGTAGGTTGGGACCCTCGGCCGAGTGGCCGGCGTGCCCGGGAAGACCACGCGCTCGACCGCTGCATCCATGCCGCTCACTCAGCGGACCGCTAGTAGCGGTTTACTCGCACTCTGTAGCCGTCCCCCAGGTCTTCCGTGACCTCGACGGAGACGCCATCCGCTCGATCGAAGAAGTGCGAGATTCGCCCGGAGCCGACCCCGAACGAGCTCTCGTAGAGCGGCCCGCACGAATTGCCGGCGGCCAAGGTGCGGTCGCGGTCGGCCCGCGCCGACTTCAACCGAATCGGGTCTGACCCACCGGCTGTGCCAACGTCCACCACGTACGCGAGCACGCCCTCCTCGCACAGGCGCTCGTCGAAGCCCCGCGCTCGGCGTGCCTCGATCACGAGGAGCCGGGATGCAGAGAGAGGGACGATGAGCGCCTGACTACCGGCGAGCGCGTCGAACGGCTCGACCGTGCGCTCGACGCTCACGTCGCCCAGACAGTCCACCCTGTCGTCATCCAGCCACTCGAGCTTCCACTTGTGCCAGGTGAGCACGTGGGCTCCGCCTCCGCTCCAGGACATGACGTCCCACACACCGACCGCGGCTTGCGAGATCTCGAACGTGCCGGCGCCATACCGATACAGGTCGGGCAAGCCAAGAAGATGGCCGGTCTCGTGGACGGTCAGATACGCCCCGAAGCCAGCTGGCACGGAACTCCTGATGCCCGTTCCCATGGTCACGCCGGCGCGAATCTCGACACCGTCCAACCGAAAGCGGAACCCAGGGTTTGCGAACGAGCCGCTCTGCCGCGATCCGTCACTCGCGACGATGAAGATGGCGTCGTACGGACTGAAGTCGACCGTCGGATTGGCCAGGTTCGCTATGTCGGCGATGTAGCGCTCATGTCCTTCGTAGGTCGATGCGTCGTACGAGGACGAGACGCCTGGAGCGCGAAACCACTGGTGGACGGCATCGACGGTGAAGGTGAACCGGCCTCCGGAGACCTCGTCGAACCACTCCTGGGCCAACGGCACGGTCAGGTCGTAGAGAGGCCGCGTGACCTCACTGGCCGGAGCGTCGGAGAAGTCTGCGAAGAGCATGATCGCCCGGAGCTCCCCGATCGTCTCCTCCACCGGGAAGGGATGCACGTGACTCTCCGGCCCCGGTCCCACCAGAGCGCACAGGTCCGGAGCCACCGAGCCAGTCGCGACGACCTGCACGTCGGCGGTCGCGCTCACGCCCTCGCTCGTGGCGGTCAGCACCGTAGACCCGAGCGCCCGCGCTTGAAGCTCCCCGGTCCCGCTGACGGAAGCGACATCCGGATCACGCGTCGACCAGGTGACGCTCGAGCCCGACAGAACGGTACCGTTCGCGTTGAGCGGCTCGGCCCGGGCCAGGTGCTGCGCCCCGAGCTCGACAGCGACCGACCCGCCGATGATCCGCACCGACGCGACGGACACATCGAGGTCGACCTCGGGTGCAGTCGCGTCCCCACCGCACGCGACGACCCCGATGCTGACGATCAACCCGGCTGGTCCGGCACCGCATCGGGGAAACGGCACAATCCGATCTACCGCGAGAGGGAAGGGCAATCGTCTCCGCAAGCTTGTGCCCCAGCCGGGAGGACAGCAAGCGCAACTGATGCCCCTCGGCTTCACCGTCCTTGCGGGAGGAATCGGTCCTTCGGGTGGGCAGCGGCTCGGCCGCTGCGCGGACGCTCCGCTCGGCGCTCGGGTGCGGACGGCCTACCCGGACGGCTGCGCCGACTCACCCGCCGGCTGCAGCGGCGCGTCGATGCCCCGGATCTCGAAGATCCGCAGGAGCGCCTCGCCGATCTTGTTGTTCGGGGTCGACGCCCCGGCCGTGATCCCGAGCTGGAAGGGGCCCTCGGGGAGCCAATCCCCATCCTCGGTCTCGGCGGCATCCGGCCGGAGCTCGAACTTGTGGCGGATCGAGCCGGACTCGACGTCGATGCAGCCCGCGTCCTCGATGTGGTACGTGCGCGTGTGCTGCCGACAGAGGTGCGCGAGGTGGTTCGTGTTCGACGAGTTGTAGCCACCGATCACGAGCATGACGTCGGGGGGCGACGCCATCATCGCCGCGACCGCGTCCTGCCGCTCCTGGGTGGCCGAACAGATCGTGCCGAACGACCGGAAGTGCTCGGATGCGTGCTCCGCGCCGTGCCGCTCGACCATCGCCTCCTGCAACTGCGCGCCGATCGCGAGCGATTCGGTGGCGAGCATGGTCGTCTGGTTCGCGACACCGACGAAGCGGAGATCCTCCTCCGGATCGAACCCCGGCGAGGCCTTGCCGGCGAAGTGCTCCACGAGCTGCTCGCGGCTCGCATGGCCGGGCCGACGGGCGATGTAGTCCGTGAGCAGCGCCGCCTCCTGCATGTCCCGCACGATGACGTAGCGACCCCCCGGGTGCTTGTTGACCTGCGACGCGGTGGCGCGTGACTCCTCGTGCGTGAACTTGCCGTGGATCACCGCGGTGAAGCCGTCGCGGGCGTAGCTCTCGACCCTCTTCCACACGTGCAGGACCGAGCCGCACGTCGTGTCGACCACGATGCAGCCGATCCGGCGCAGCTCCTCGAAGTCGTGCAGCGTCACCCCGAAGGCGGGGAGGAGCACCACGTCGTCGGGCGTGATCGCCGAAAAGTCGAAGCGTCCGTCCGGATCCGGGTAGAGGAACCGGATTCCCATGTCGATCATCCGCGAGTTGACGTACGGGTTGTGGATGATCTCCCCGACGAGGTAGATGTCCTTGTCCGGGAACTTGTGGACGGTCTCGTACGCGTAATCGACGGCGCGGTCCACGCCGTAGCAGAAGCCGAACTCCTGCGCGAGCCGGACCGACACGTCCCCGAAGCGGTCCTCGTAGCCCCGCGCGCGGATCCGCTCGACGAGCGCGGACTGGTACTCGGCGTCGATGAGCGGCCGGAGGTCCTTCTTGAGACCGAATCCCTTCCGGAAGTAGGTCGGCTCCATGCGACGCGGGCGGGGCGAGAGGGTCGGCGGGGCGGGGCTCGTGGGCTACCCCGCTGGGCCACAATGGTACCCAAAGTGGCCCTTCGCTCCCAGGCCTTGCGTCGGCCCCGGGCCGGATCGGAGGCCCCGGGGCCGCGGCGCCGTTGAACCCCCGCGCCACCCGGCAGTGTAGGGAACGGAATGAACCTTCTCGGGCGCCTGGCGCTCCTCTTCGTGATCGTCCCGATCGTCGAGCTCGTCCTGCTCATCCGGCTCGGGCAGATCGTCGGCCTCCTGCCGACTCTGGCGCTCGTGGTGGCGACCGGGGTGGGCGGTGCGATCCTGGCCCGCGCCGAGGGGCTGCGCGTGCTCTTCGCCTTCCAGCGTGAGCTCGCATCCGGACGGATTCCCGGTCAGGCGCTGCTCGACGGGATCTCGGTGCTCGTCGGCGGGGCCTTCCTGCTGACGCCGGGCGTGCTCACCGATCTCGCGGGCTTCTCCCTCCTCCTGCCCCTCACGCGACGCTGGATCCAGGGGCGCGTGCGGGGCAGGATCCAGCGTGAGATCGAGGCCGGCTCGATCCGCGTCGTGGCGTTCGGAGGCGGGCCGCTCAGTGGATTCGGAGGGATGGCGGGAGGCCCCCGACACCGCCCGGGCGGAGGCGGAGCGGGCGGCCCGGACGAGCGACTCGATCCCCGCAAGGGGATCGTCGTCGAGCCCGACGACTAGTATCGAGCCCGAGGCCCGAACCCAGGACGAACGGAGTGCTTCCCGCGCGTGGACCGCGGGTCCGGCTCCCCCACCGTACCCGGCGTCAGGCGCTGACCAGGTCGAGCGAGGGCAGCAGCGTGGCGGCGACGCGGTGCCGGGTCGCCTGCTCGTACGCGTATGCGATCCGGATCAGGACGTCTTCGCTCCAGGCCCGGCCGAAGAAGAGGATCCCGACCGGGAGACCGTGCACGTACCCGTTGGGCACGGTGATGCTCGGATAGCCCGCGATCGCGGCCGGGCCCGACGCCCCCGCGCTCGACACGTTCCGGTTCACCAGATCGATCTTCCACGCCGGGCGCGTCGTCGGAGCCACGACGGCGTCGAGCCGGTGCTCGTCCATGAGGCGATCGATGCCCTCTTCCCGGGAGAGACGGCGCGCCGTCTCCTTCGCCTCGAGGTAGCCGGGCGCGTCCAGGCCTCCGAGGCGCTCGGCCTGCTCGAAGATCTCCTGGCCGAAGTATCGCATCTCGCGGTCCGCGTTGGCACGGTTGAAGGCGATCAGGTCGGCCAGCGACCCCATGCCGTTCGGAATGCCCGCTTCGCGGAAGTAGGCGCGCAGGCCGGCCTTGAGCTCGTAGAGGAGGACTTGGTAGGAAGGGTCCCCGATGCGGGTCCGGGTCGGATGGAGCACGGGGTCCACGACCGTCGCGCCCGCCTCCCGCATCGTGGCGATCGCGGCCGTCATGAGGGCGTCCACGTGGGGCTCGGTCCCGAAATAGCTGCGCTCGACCCCGATGCGGGCGCCCCGCAGACCGTCTGCATCGAGAAACCCGGTGTAATCCGTGCCTTCGTGGTCGGCGGCCACGGCGCTCATCGGATCCCGGGGATCGGGGCCGACCAGCGCCGTGAGCAGGGCCGCGGCGTCCGCCACGGTGCGGGTCATGGGCCCCGCGGTATCCTGCGTGTGCGCGATGGGGATGATGCCGGATCGGCTCACGAGCCCCACGGTCGGCTTGAGCCCCACCACCCCGTTGACGGATGCCGGGCACACGATCGATCCGTTCGTCTCGGTCCCGATGGCCGCCGCGCAGAAGTTGGCGGAAACGGCTGCGGCGGAGCCCGAGGACGACCCGCAGGGATTGCGGTCCACCGCGAAGGCGTTGCCGCACTGGCCCCCGCGAGCGCTCCAGCCCGAGCTCGAGCGCGTGGAGCGGATGTTGGCCCACTCCGAGAGGTTGGCCTTGGCCAGGATGATCGCGCCCGCGTCACGGAGCCGCTGCACGACGTGGCTGTCACGGTCGGCCACGTGCCCCTCGAGCGCGAAGGAGCCGGCCGTGGTCGTCATGCGGTCGGCGGTATCGATGTTGTCCTTCACCACGATCGGGACGCCGTGCAGCGGCCCACGCACGGCGCCGGTCGACCGCTCCCGGTCGAGGCGGCGCGCGATCTCGAGCGCCTCGGGGTTCGTCTCGATGATCGAGCGGAGGCGGGGGCCCTCACGGTCCAGCGCGGCGATGCGGTCGAGATAGAGCCGGACCAGGCCCTCGGCGGTCCGCTCCCCCGCCGTCATCGACTCCGCCAGATCGGTGATCGTGGCCTCCTCGAGCTCGAACGGCTCGCCGATCCACCAGGGCCCGGTCGAGACGGCGTCCAATCCGGCGGGAGCGCACGCGGGAAGACCGCCGGCCGCAGCGGCCGCCCCGAGGCCTCCGAGCCTGACGAAGGTCCGGCGGTCGATGTCGCCTCGCCGTCCGGTGTCACTTGGATTCGTCATGCGGTCGCCTCCCCGTGGCGGTAGACGGGGCGCAAAGCTGGGGAGCGCCGGCCGTCGCGGGCAAGCGGGCGGCCCGGCGGGGCATAGGCGCACCGGGACGTTCCGGATAGGTTACCGCCCATGAAACGAGACATCTCCTTCCTGAAGCGCCTGCTCGACGAGCCCGGTCCGTCCGGCTTCGAGGTGCGGGCGGCGCGAGCGTGGCGGGACGAGGCGGAGCGGTTCGCGAGCGAAGTCCGGGTCGACGTGAGCGGCAACTCCTTCGCGACCGTGAATCCGGACGGCGCTCCGCGGGTGATGCTCGCGGGGCACATCGACGAGATCGGCCTGCAGATCACGCACATCGACGAGGACGGCTTCCTCTACGTCGACGAGATCGGCGGGTGGGATCCGCAGGTGCTCGTCGGCCAGCGCGTGCGCGTCCTCACGCGAGACGGGGACGTCCCCGGGGTCGTCGGAAAGAAGGCGATCCACCTTCTTCAGCCCGACGAGCGGACCAAGGCGTCCAAGGTCCGTCAGCTCTGGGTGGACGTGGGCGCGGATTCGCGCGAGCGGGCGGCGCAGCTTGGCCTCCGCGTCGGCGATCCGATGGTCGTGGCGCAGGAGATGGTGCAGCTCGCCGGAGATCTGATCGCGAGCCGGGCGATCGACGATCGCGTGGGCGCCTTCGTCGTGCTCGAGGCCGCCCGGATGCTCGCGGCCGACCCGCCGGCGGCCTCGGTCACCGCGGTCGCGACGGTCCAGGAGGAGATCGGCTATCAGGGCGGCGGAGCGCGTCCGAGCGCGTACGCCCTCGAGCCGGACGTCGCGATCGTCGTCGACGTCACGTTCAGCACCGACGTCCCGGACATGGAAAAGAAGGAGCTCGGAGAGCACGACCTGGGCGGTGGGCCCGTGCTGAGCCGGGGGTCTGCGGCTCACAACGAGGTCTTCGAGATGCTCGCTTCGGTGGCCGAGGAGGAGAAGATCCCGCACACGATTCAGGCGGCGCCCAAGTCGACGCGCACGGACGCGGACGGGATCCACCTGACGCGCAACGGGGTGCCCACGGGGCTGGTCTCGGTTCCGAACCGCTACATGCACTCGCCCAACGAGATCGTCAGCGTCGCGGACCTCTTCCACACCGCGGAGCTGATCGCCGCCTTCATTCGGCGTCTGGGTCCGGACACCGACTTCACGCCCCGCTAGGCGACCTCCGCACGAGCCTGGCGCCACGCCCACGTTGACGGCGTTTCGCGCTGTCTCTACCGTTCGGGCCCCTGCGGTCGGGACCGCGGACTCCTCTCGCTCGGAGAGGCGCCGGCCGCGCGGTGTGGAGGGCGGTGCTGCGACGCCGTGCCGGATTTCCGTGCCGCCCGCTGGACGCCCGCCCGGGACCGCGCCGCGGTGGGTGAACCATCCGATCGGACATCGACGAATGCTGGATGCGGGAACCATCATCAAGGAGCTGCAGGACATGCGCGACGAGGGTCATCTCTCGGACGCGCTGCTCCGCAAGGCGGTGCGCTCGATCTCGACCGAGGATCGCTTCGACTGGGTCGGCGTCTACCTGCTCACCGAGGGGAACGACGAGCTCTGGCTGCACAACTACATGGGCGAGCCGACCGAGCACGCCAAGATCCCCGTCGGCACGGGGGTCTGCGGGCGAGCGATCGCCGAGCGGCACAACCTGAACATCAAGGACGTCAGCAAGGAGGAGAACTACCTCGCCTGCTCGCCGGACGTCCAGTCCGAGCTCGTGATCCTCATCCGTGCCGGCGAGGACATCTACGGGCAGATCGACATCGACTCCGAGCAGAAGGCGGCGTTCACCGAAGAGGACGAGATCGCCCTGATCGGAATCGCGGACAAGCTCGCGGAGCAGCTCGCGGCGGAGCGCCGGTCCTCCTGACGAGCCCTCCCCGCTTCCTGACCGCGGGCAACGCGGGGCCGTTCACGCTCGACGGGACCCGGACCTACCTGGTCGGAGCGCGCCAGGTCGCGGTCATCGACCCCGGCCCCGAGGCGCCCGGCCACGTCCGGGCTGTGGCCCACGAGCTGCGCGAGGCGGAGCACGTCGCCGTCGTCCTCACCCACGGGCACGCGGACCACGCGGGCTGCGCCCGCTCCCTCGCGGCCGCCCTGGGCGCCGAGATCCTCGGC
>JBFFWJ010000114.1:0-8672 GCA_041570315.1 Longimicrobiales bacterium
GCGCCCGAGCGCGACGCCGGCGTGGCCGAAAAGATGATCGTCAAGCTGCGCGCGGGCATGATGCCGCCGCCCGGCGCGAGCCGCCCGGCCGCCGACTCGCTGGCTCAGTTGGTCTCTTCGCTCGAGAGGCGCATCGACGAGGCCGCCGCGCGGGCCCCGAATCCGGGAGCCAGGACGTTCCAGCGACTCAACCGCGCGGAGTACGAGGCCTCGATCGAGGCGCTGCTGGGCCTCCGGGTCTCGGCGGGTGACTACCTCCCGCTCGACACGAAGAGCGAGAACTTCGACAACATCGCCGACGTCCAGATGATGTCGCCGACGCTCCTGGAGGCCTACCTCAACGCGGCGGCCGAGATCAGCCGGCTCGCGGTGGGCGACCCCGAGGCGGTCCCCACCGAGGTCACGTACACGGTGTCGGGCTACACCTCGCAGCGGGAGCGCGTCGAGGGCGCTCCCTTCGGGACACGCGGCGGCGTCTCGGTGATCCACAACTTCCCCGCCGACGGCCGCTACGTCTTCCGCTTCGCGCCGGAGCACACGACGACGGGCGCCGGATTCGCCGGCGAGCTCGCCCGCGGCGAGAAGCTCGAGATCTCGATCGAGGGAGAGCCGGTGGCGCTGCTCGACGTCGACCCCTGGATGACCTACTCCGATCCGCAGGGGATCGTGATGCGGACGGAGCCGATCTTCGTGCGGGCCGGGCCGCGCCGCGTGACCGCGGCCTTCCTCAAGACCGCGGAGGGGCCGGCCGAGGACCTGCTCTCGCCGCACGACTGGTCGATCGCGGACCGGCACACGGGCATGGACGGGTACGGGCTGACGCTGCTTCCCCACCTGCGCGACTTCGTCGTCGCGGGACCGTTCGGCGCGACCGGGGTCTCCGAGACGCCGGTGCGCGCGCGGATCTTCGCCTGCCGTCCGACGGCCGCCGTCGAGGAGCGCCCCTGCGCGGAGGCGATCGTGTCGCGTCTCGCGCGCGAGGCCTACCGCCGGCCGCTCACCGACCGGGACCGCGACGCGCTCATGCGCTTCTACGACGAAGGGCAGGCGGTGGGCGGCTTCGAGATCGGGGTGCGCACGGCGCTGCAGGCCGTCCTGGCGAGCCCGCACTTCATCTTCCGGCTGGAGGAGGCGCCCCCCGGGGTCGAGCCCGGGACGACGTACCGGATCTCGGACCTCGACCTCGCCTCGCGACTCTCCTTCTTCCTCTGGTCGCTCCCCCCGGACGAGGAGCTCGTCCGGCTCGCGGAGGCGGGGGAGCTGTCCGAGCCCGGGACGCTCGAGGCGCAGGTGCTGCGCATGCTGGCCGACGAGCGCGCCGACGCCCTGGGCTCGCGCTTCGCCGCCCAGTGGCTGCGCCTGCAGGACTTGGACAAGGTCCATCCCGACTCGTACTGGTATCCCGACTTCGACCAGCAGCTCGCCGACGCGATGCGGAGCGAGACCGAGCTCCTCTTCATGAGCCTGGTGCGCGACGACCGCAGCCTGCTCGACCTCTACACGGCCGACTTCACCTTCGTGAACGAGCGGTTGGCGGACCACTACGGGATCGAAGGGGTCACGGGACCGGAGTTCCGGCGCGTCCGCTATCCCGACGACCGGCGCCGGGGCATCCTCGGGCACGGCAGCGTGCTCACGCTGACGTCGCACGCCGGACGGACCTCGCCGGTGCTGCGCGGCAAGTGGGTGATGGAGGTCCTCATGGGCACACCGCCGCCGCCGCCGCCGCCGGGGGTCCCCGACCTGGAGGAGACCGAGGGCGCGACGGAAGGCCGCCTGCTCACGACCCGGGAGCGGATGGAGCAGCACCGCGCCAACCCGACGTGCAACTCCTGCCATCGGTTCATCGACCCGATCGGCCTCGCCCTCGACAACTACGACGTGACGGGGCGGTGGCGGATCCGTGAGAACGGGATGCCGCTCGACACGCGTGGCGAGCTGTACGACGGGACGGCGATCTCGACGCCGCTGGCGCTGACCGAGGCGCTCCTCCAGCGCCCCGAGCCCCTGCTGCGGACCTTCACGCAGAACCTGATGGCGTACGCGCTGGGCCGGCGCGTGGAGTACTTCGATCAGCCGACCGTGCGCGCGATCGTGCGCGAGGCCGAGCGGTCCGACTACCGGATGTCCTCGTTCATCCTCGGCGTCGTCGCCAGCGACGCCTTCCAGATGCAGAGCGTGCCCTCCGTCGCCGACGACGGGCAGGCCGGCGGAAGCCCCTGAGCCAGGAAGCAGTCATGGAATTCATCACCGGACGACACATCGAGCGGCGCACCTTCCTGCGGGGGATGGGCGCGTCGGTCGCGCTCCCCTTCCTGGACGCCATGGTTCCCGCGGGGCGCCTGTCCGGAGCCCGCGCCGCCGAGACGGACGTCACGCGGCTGGTCGCGATCGAGCTCGTGCACGGGGCCGCCGGCTGCAACGAGTGGGGCGCGACCCAGAACCTGTGGGACCCGGCCGAGGTGGGCCGCGACTTCGATCTCGCGCCCAGCGCGCTGCGCCCGCTCGATCCCTGGCGCCGCTACCTCACGATCGTGAGCAACACCGACGTGCGCATGGCCGAGGCCTTCGAGGCGCACGAGATCGGCGGCGACCACTTCCGGTCCAGCGCGGTCTTCCTGACGCAGTCGCACCCCAAGCAGACTCGGGGCTCCGACGTCTACGTCGGCGCGTCGCTCGACCAGGTGTACGCGCAGCGCTTCGGGCAGGACACGGCGATCCCCTCGATGCAGCTCTGCATCGAGCCGGTCGATCAGTCGGGCGGATGCGCGTACGGGTACTCGTGCGTCTACACCGACTCGATCAGCTGGGCCTCCCCAACCGAGCCCCTGCCGATGATCCGGGATCCGCGCGTGGCCTTCGACATGCTCTTCGGCGCCGGGGGCACTCCGGAGGACCGGGCGCTCCGACGGCGGACCAACGGGAGCATCCTCGACTGGATCACCGAGGAGGTCGCGTACCTGAAGCGGGAGCTGGGGCCGAACGACACGGAGCGGCTCGACCGCTACCTCGACAACGTCCGCGAGCTCGAGCGCCGCATCCAGGCGGTCGAGGCCCGCAACGGGAGCGGGGAGCCGCGCGAGCTTCCGGGTGCGCCCGCCGGCGTGCCGGACTCGTTCGAGGACCACATGAGGCTGATGTTCGACCTCCAGGCGCTCGCCTTCGCCTCGGACATGACCCGGGTGTTCTCGTTCAAGACGGGGCGCGACGCGTCGGGCCGGGTATATCCGGAGAGCGGGACCGACCGGCCCTTCCATCCGGCCTCGCACCACGGAGGCAACGAGGCGGCGATCCTCGACTTCCAGAGGATCAACCTCTACCACGTGGGCATGCTTCCGTACTTCCTGGAGCGGCTGCACGACATCCAGGAAGGCGACGCCACGCTGCTCGACAAGACGATGATCATCTTCGGGTCGCCCATGGCGGACGGAAACCTCCACAACCACCGGCGCTGTCCCCTGATCGTGCTGGGCGGCGCGAACGGCCGGCTCGAGGGCAACCTGCATCTCAAGGCTCCGGACGGGACGCCGATGGCCAACGTGATGCTGACCCTCCTGCACCAGCTCGGGATGGACGACGTGCAGAGCTTCGGGGACAGCACGGGCGCGTTCTCGATGACGCTGCCCTTCACGACGGCTCCGGCCCAGTGAGGACGAGGATCCGATGCCCGCAATGAAGACGCTCGCCGCATCCCTCGGGGCGCTGGGGATCGTGCTCGCCCAGGTCGGCCCGGCAGGAGAGGGCGGCCGCCTGGTCGACGTCACCGCCATGCACCCGGCCGTCGACGCGGTCGCGCCGGCCCCCGCGCTGGACGAGAACGACCTGATCGTCGAGTACTGCGTCCGCTGCCACAGCGACGCTCGGCTGCGGGGCAACCTGTCCCTGGAGGCGTTCGACGCCGCGGCGCCCGAGACGAGCGGCGAGGTCGCCGAGAAGATGATCGTCAAGCTGCGCGCGGGGATGATGCCGCCCCCGGGTGTGTCGCGTCCCGCGGGCGACTCGCTCGACGCGCTCGTCGAGACGCTCGAGCGGCGCATGGACGCGGCGGCCCGGCGGACCCCGAATCCCGGCGGGCGCACCTTCCAGCGTCTGAACCAGGCCGAGTACGCGGCCTCGGTGGAGGATCTCCTCGGGCTCCGGATCCGCGGGAGCGACTATCTGCCGCCCGACACCAAGAGCGCGAACTTCGACAACATCGCCGACGTGCAGATGCTGTCGCCGACCCTCCTGGATGCGTACCTGAACGCGGCGGCCGAGATCAGCCGCCTCGCGGTCGGCGACGCCGACGCCACGTCCACCGAGACGCAGTACCAGGTGCCCCGCTGGGCGTCTCAGCTCGAGCGCGTCGAGGGTGCGCCGTACGGGACGCGCGGCGGGGTCTCCGTGGTGCACAACTTCGTGGCCGACGGCGAGTACGTCTTCCGCTTCTCGTTCCACCACGAGACCACGGGCACGGCCGTGGGCAACGGGGCGTCGGACCTGAACACGACGCCCGAATCCCCCGAGCAGGTCGAGGTCTCGATCGACGGTGAGCGGGTGGCGCTCGTCGACATCCCACGCTGGATGCACGTGTCGGAGCCGACCGGCGTCGAGCTGCGCACGGACCCGATCGACGTGACCGCCGGCCCGCACCGGGTGACCGCGGCCTTCGTCAAGAAGGCCGAGGGCCCCGTCCAGGATCTCATCTCGCCGCACGACTGGTCGCTGGCGAGCACCGCGATCGCCGGGACGTACGGCATCAACTCGCTGCCGCACATGCGCGATCTCGTCGTCGTCGGGCCGGAGCGCGTCACCGGGGTCTCGGACACGCCGACGCGGCGCAGGATCTTCTCGTGCCGCCCGACGCGTCCCGAGGAGGAGCGGGCGTGCGCGACCGGGATCATCGAGGACCTCGGGACGCGCGCGTTCCGCCGGGACCTGGAGGACGAGGACCGGGAGGCGCTCATGCGCTTCTACGCCTACGGGGTCGAGGAGGGAGGCTTCGAGGTGGGGATCCGCACGGCGCTGGAGGCGATGCTGGCGAGCCCCCACTTCGTGTTCCGCTTCGAGGAGGCGCCCCGCGACGCCGCCCGGGAAGGGGTGTACCGGATCAGCGACAGCGATCTGGCCACCCGCCTCTCGTACTTCCTGTGGGGCCTGCCTCCCGACGAGGAGCTGCGCGCCCTCGCCGCGAGGGGAGGCCTGTCGGACGACGACGTGCTCGAGGCTCAGGTGCGCCGTATGCTCGCCGACCCTCGGGCCGAGGCGCTCGGGCCGCGCTTCGCGGCCCAGTGGCTGAGGTTGCAGGATCTCGACAAGGTGCACCCCGACGTGCGCCTGCAGCCGGACTTCCACCAGCAGCTCGCCGACGCGATGCGTCAGGAGACCGAGCTCTTCTTCACGAGCCTCGTCCGCGAGGATCGGAGCGTCTTCGACCTGTACACCGCGGACTACACCTTCGTGAACGAGCGCCTCGCGCAGCACTACGGCATCGAGGGCGTGAGCGGAGAGGAGCTCCGGCGGGTCCGCTATCCCGACGACCGGCGCCGGGGCGTCTTCGGGCACGCGAGCGTGCTCACGCTGACCTCCCACGCCGGCCGCACGTCGCCGGTCCTGCGCGGCAAGTGGGTCATGGAGGTCATCATGGGCACGCCGCCGCCGCCGCCGCCGCCGGGGGTCCCCGCGCTGGAGGAGACCGCCGAGGCCGACGAGGGCCGCATGCTGACCACGCGGGAGCGCATGGAGGTGCACCGGGCCAACCCGACGTGCAACGCCTGCCATCGCTTCATGGACCCCATCGGTCTGGCGCTGGACGGCTACGGGGTCACCGGGAAGTGGCGCATCCGTGAGAACGGCAACCCGCTCGACACGCGCGGGGAGCTCTACGACGGCACGCCGATCACGAGTCCGGTCGAGCTGCAGCAGGCCCTGCTCCGGCGGCCGATCCCCATCCTGCGCACCTTCACCTCGAACCTGATGGCGTATGCGCTCGGGCGCCGGCTGGAGTGGTACGACCAGCCGACGGTCCGGCAGATCGTGCGTGAGGCCGAGGAGGACGGGTACCGCATGTCGGCCTTCTTCCTGGGGGTCGTGAAGAGCGACGCGTTTCGAATGCAGGGCGTCTCCGCGGTCGCGGACGACGCGGTGAACTGAGGGCAGGACCCGAGAGTCCGAGGAGACCGAGGGACTATGGAATTCATCAGCGGCACGCACATGGAGCGTCGCACCTTCCTGCGGGGGATGGGTGCGGCGGTCGCCCTGCCGTTCCTCGACGCCATGGTGCCGGCGGGGCGCCTGCGCGCCGCTCAGGAGGCCGATCCGACGCGGCTGGTCGCGATCGAGCTCGTGCACGGAGCGGCCGGTAGCAACGAGTGGGGCGCGACGCAGAACCTGTGGGCGCCCGCGGCGGTGGGCCGTGACTTCGACCTGACCCCGAGCTCCTTGCTGCCCCTCGATCCGTGGCGCGAGTACCTCACGATCGTCAGCAACACCGACGTCCGCATGGCCGAAGCCTTCCAGCCGAAGGAGATCGGCGGAGACCACTTCCGCTCCAGCGCCGTCTTCCTCACGCAGCAGCACCCCAAGCAGACCGAGAGCTCCGACGTGTACGTCGGCGTGTCGCTCGACCAGATGTACGCCAACCGCTTCGGCCAGGGCACGCCGATCCCCTCGATGCAGCTCTGCATCGAGAACGTCGACCAGGCGGGCGGCTGCGCATACGGTTACTCGTGCGTCTACACGGACTCGATCAGCTGGTCCTCGCCGACCGAGCCGCTGCCGATGATCCGGGACCCGCGGGTCGCCTTCGACCTCCTCTTCGGCGCGGGCGGCACGCCCGAGCAGCGAGCGCTGCGCCGGCGCACCAGCGCGAGCATCCTCGACTGGATCACCGAGGACATCGGGCGCATGAGAAGGCGACTCGGCCCGAACGACCAGCAGCGTCTCGACCGCTACCTCGACAACGTCCGCGAGATCGAGCGGCGCATCCAGAGCGTCGAGGCGAAGACCTCGAGCGGCGAGGAGCGCGAGCTCCCCGGCGCGCCGGCGGGGGTGCCCGACTCCTTCACCGAGCACATGCACCTCATGTTCGACCTGCAGGCGCTCGCCTTCGCCGCGGACATGACGCGCGTCTTCTCCTTCAAGACCGGCCGGGACGCCTCGTCGCGCGTCTACCCCGAGAGCGGGACCGAGACGCCCTTCCACCCGGCGTCGCACCACGGGGGCGTCGAGTCCCGCATCCTCGACTTCTCCGTGATCAACAAGTACCACGTGAGCCTGCTCCCGTACTTCCTGGAGAAGCTGCGCGACATCGACGAGGGCGGGACGCACCTGCTCGACAAGACGATGATCATCTTCGGCTCGCCGATGGCCGACGGAAACGTGCACAACCACCGGCGCTGCCCGTTGATCGTCCTGGGCGGTGCGAACGGCAGGCTCGAGGGCGACCTCCACCTGCGGGCGCCCGACGGGACGCCCATGGCGAACGCGATGCTGAGCATGCTGCACCTGCTCGGCTTCGACGACCTCGACAGCTTCGGCGACAGCACCGGGGAGCTCGCGCTGAACATGCCGACGATGACCGCGCCCGCGGGCTGATCCAGACGAGCGGAGCCAGGGGAATGAGCAAGAGACTCCAGGGAAACGTCGTCGCCGTGCTGGCGGCCGCGCTGCTGCTTGCCGCGGCCCCGCCGCCCGAGTCGCCGGTCGCGGACGCGGCCATGCGCGGAGACGTCGAGCAGGTGCGCTCCCTGCTGCGCCGGGGATCCGACGTGAACGCCGCGCAGGGAGACGGGATGACCGCCCTGCACTGGGCCGCCGAGAGGGACGACGCCGCGCTGGCGGAGATGCTGGTCAACGCGGGCGCGAACGTCCGGGCCGTGACGCGGCTCGGCTCGTACACGCCCCTGCACATCGCCAGCCGGGAGGCGGGCGTGGGCGTGATCCGGCTCCTCCTCGAGGCGGGAGCGGACCCGCGGGCGCGGACGTCGACCGGCGGCGTGGCCCCGTTGCACTTCGCGGCGGGCTCGGGTGGCGCCGATGCGGTCGTGGAGCTCCTCTCGGCGGGCGCCGAGGTCGACGCGCGCGAGGCGATGTGGGAGCAGACGCCGCTCATGTTCGCGGCGGCGGCGGGCCGGACCGAGGTCGTGCGAGCGCTCCTCGAGCACGGCGCGGACGCGAGCCTCACCGCCCGCGTGCTCGACCTCGCGGAGCGCGAGCAGGTCGACCAGGCCGACCGCAGGAGGCAGGCGGAGATCCAGGACCGGATGCGGGCGGCCCGGGAAGGCCGCGTGGCTCCAGCCCCGGGCGGCGGGCGCGCGGGGCGCGGCGAGCCGCCTCGCGGAGCGGAGCAGGGCGGGCGAGGCGGTGGGGGGGCGCGAGGCGCCCCATCGGGCGAGAACCGCGACGAGGTCAACCAGGCGCAGCGGGACAGGCGGCCCACGGGGCGCCTCTCGCACGCGCAGCTCGTGGGAGGCTACGGGGGTCTCACCGCCCTTCTGCTGGCGGTGCGCGAAGGCCACGAGGCCACGGCGATGGCGCTCCTCGACGGGGGCGCCGACATCGACCAGGTGAGCGGCGGCGATCACACGGGCGCTCTCCTTATCGCCAAGATAAACGGGCACTTCGACCTCGCCACGACTCTGCTCGAGCGCGGGGCGGACGTGACCGTATCGTCCGTCTCCGGAGCGACGCCC
>JBFFWJ010000115.1:0-8644 GCA_041570315.1 Longimicrobiales bacterium
CCGACCCACATCCCCGGCGTGAAGAAGCCGCGCGGCCCCGGCAGCGTGAGCAGATCGGGTCGCGCCTCGGCCACGGCGCGCCACAGCTGCAGGGGACCGCCGAAGAGCGCGTAGGACAGATAGAGCGCACCGCCCCACACGGCGACGTACATCCAGATCCCCTGGACGACGTCGGTCCAGTACACCGCCCTGAGCCCTCCGGCCACGAGGTAGGCGGCCGCGACCACGAGCAGGATCAGCGTGCCCAACTCGAAGGAGATCCGGTCCCCGGACGCGACGTTGATGATGTAGCCCAGCCCCTGCGCCTGGACCTGGATGTAGAGGATCGTGAAGACCACCGAGACGATCGCCACGGCGACGCGCACCGCCTCGGACTCGTAGAAGTCGGCGAGCATGTCGGCGGGCGTGATGTAGCCGAACGCCTTGCCGAGAGCCCAGATCCTCGTCCCGATCACGTAGGTGATCGCGCCGACCAGCAGCGTCCAGGTCCCGGCCGCCCAGAAGCCGACGCCGTGCGTGTAGAAGAACCCGCCCGAGCCGAGAAAGGCGAAGGCCGAGTGGAAGGAGGCGACGACCGTCAGGTAGAGGACGACGACCCCGGCTTTTCGGCCGTAGAGGAGGAAGTCCTCCATGTCGACCGACATCCGCCGGTTCGCGACCGCGCCGAGGACGATCGTGACGAGCAGGTAGAGGAAGATGAGGCCGGTCGCGACGACCCAGGTCTCCACTTTACACCCCTCGGCGGTACGCCCACACGAGGACCGCGATCAGCCCCGTGTAGACGGCGAGCAGCGCCACGTAGAAGAACGGGAGGCCGAGGATCCAGGGCTCCACCCGATTGAGCACCGTGTGGGTCACCGGCGGCATCGCGAGCAGGAAGAGCGCCACGAACGCGATCGTGGCGATGCGGCCGTCGCGCGTGCGCGGGAGGAAGTGGGATCGTCTCGGCTGGCTCATGGGCCGCGAACATCGCCCGGCCCCCGTGCCGCCAGCAAGGGCTCCCGCGAACGGCCGTCGGCTTCCCCGGCGGGAGCCGCAGCCTTTCCCGCGCTGGCCGCTCCGTGCGCCGCGACGACACCTCCGTGCGCCGCGACGACGCCTCCGGGCGCGGCGATCGCCGCCGGGGGGGGGCGCGCTGGCACCCCGGGGCGCCGTGCATGTCCCTTTCCGAGGACAGCGCCCTCGTACGACGGTTCGGCGACGAGATCGCGTAACTCCCAGGGAGACAACGCGATCGAAGAATCGGGGCCCCTGGGCACGTCGCGTGCACCTCCTTCCCGCGCGTGGCTCGTCTTCTTCGGGAGCTGATCATGAGACGCGGTGCGGTGGCTCGGTGCATGGCCCTCGGGGCGCTCCTCTCGTTCGCGGGGAGCGCGCAAGCGCAGAGGCCCCGCGGGCCCGGCGGCTTCTTCGGCGTCGGCCTCGTCGCCGCCGACGCCGTCGGAGAGCTCGGGACCTTCATCGACCAGGGCTTCGGCCTCCAGTTCGCGGGAGGCGTCCCCATGGCGGCCGACGGTCTGGTCCGCCTGCGCGGGGACCTCGGCTTCGTCGTCTACGGGCTCGAGCGGCTCGAGTACTGCTACAGCTTCTCGTGCCGCCTGGGCAGCGATCTGACGACGACGAACAGCGTGGTCTACGGGGGGCTCGGCCCGGAGCTCGTGCTGGCCACCGGCCCCATCGAGCCGTACGCGTACGCGACCGCCGGTCTCGCGGGCTTCGTCACGAGCTCGTCGTTGGACGACAACGACGGGTACGGTCCCTACCTCCGCACCACGAACTACTCGGACGTGGTGTTTTCCTGGAAGGCGGGCGGGGGGCTCCGGATGAGGCTCGGCAACGGCGTTCGTCCGGTCTTCCTGGACATCGGCGTCGAGCGGCACGACAACGGCGTCGCCGAGTTCCTCACCGAGGGCGACATCGTCGACTACGACGACGGAAGCATCGGCATCTTCCCCAACCGCAGCGAGGCCGACCTCGTGACCTTCCGGGTGGGCGTGTCGATCGGCTTCCCGCGCCGGGACGAGGACGCCGGGCGGAGAGGAGAAAGGAGGAACCGACGACACTGAGGCGAGAAGAGGGGACCACGGCGTGGGGGCCGCTCCTCAATCCGGACCGGTCACCAATCCCCGGAGCGGTCCTCCACCCGTGGCCCCTCGCTCGCCCGCCCCTTCCAGCCGCCTCCGGACCGCGGGGCGGTCCACCTTGCCGTTCGCGTTGCGAGGCAGGGACCCGCCCAGGTACCAGACGCGGGGCAGCTTCGCCGCGCTGAGCCGCTCGCGCGCCATCGCCCCGACCTCCTCGGGGTCGAGCTCCCCCGCCGCCGGCACGATCCACGCCCCCACCCGCTCGCCCCACTCCGGATCGGGCACGCCCACGACGCACGCGTCGAGCACCGCCGGGTGCCGACGAAGCGCCTCCTCCACCTCGACGGCGTCGACCGTCACCCCGCCCGAGACGATGCGATCGACGCGCCGGCCCGTGACCCACAGGTGTCCGTCCTCGTCCACGCGCCCGAGGTCTCCCGTGTGGTACCACCCGTCCTCGTCGGCGAGCGGCTCGAGCGTGCCCCCCCCTCCGTCCGCAGCGGCGAGGATCGACCCGATCGCCCGCGTATCGCCGCGGGCCAGGATCTCGCCCGCCTCGACCCTCACCTCCACACCGGCGAGGGGACGCCCCACCGTTCCGGGCTTCGCGAGCGCGAGCTCCGGAGGCGCCGTCGCGATCTGCGAGCTCATCTCGGTCGCGCCGTAGGTCAGGGCGATCGGCCACCCGGCGCGATGGGCCCGCTCCACCAGGTCGCTCGGCGCGTGCGCGCCGCCGACGAGGGCGCAGCGGAGCGTGCCCGGCGGCCGAGCCCCGCGGCGGTGATCGAGAAGGCGGAGGAGCTGGGTCGGCACGAGCGAAAGGTGGCTCACCGGCGGTGAGCGCCCTCCCGCCAGCTCCCGGGCGTCGACGAGCTCGCTCGCCAGGCCCGCCTCGAACGGCCCGAAGGCCGCGAGCGCCCCGCCGAGAAGGAGCGAGCGCGTGACGAGGGCCAGGCCCCCGACGTGGGCCAGCGGGAGCGAGGCCAGCCATACGTCGTCGGCCCCGAGCGACAAGCGCTCGGCCGCCCCCCGGGCGCTCGCGGCGAGGTTGTCCCAGGAGAGGGCCACGCCCCGCGGCCGCCCCTCGGTTCCCGAGGTCCACACCACGACGTGCGCGCCCGCCGGCGCCCGGTCGAGGACGAGCGACGCCGCCTTCCGCTCCGCGTCGGTCAGCCGCGGGTTCAGCGGCGCCGGCACCAGGCCGGCACGCCAGTGCGCGAGAAGGGCGAGCACGCCCTCGGCGTCGGGCTCGAGCACCAGCGGAACCGGCGCACCCCGGGCCGCGCCGCTCAGCGACGCCGCCCGCTGCGCCACCGCCGCGTCGAGCTCCCGGTAGGTCCAGACCCGCTGCGGCCCGATCAGCGCGACGTCGTCCGCCCGCCCGGCCGACAGGGCCAGCACGTCCACGGCCTTCAGCCCAGCGCCAGGCCGAGGGCCAGGAGGAGCCCGTACAGGGCGACGACCCTCGCGGTGCCGCCGAGCGCGGGGATCAGCTCGGCCGGCTCGCGATAGGTGAGCACGGTACGAAGCGGACCCACGGCGAGCAGGACGGCGCCGAGACACGCGAGCGAGGCCCTCGGCCACGCGAAGGATCCGACCCCCACGACGGGGACCGCCGCGGCCGCGGCCAGCAGCGCGGCGTACTCGAGCTTGGTGCCCGTCGCCCCGAGGCGCACCGCCAGCGTGCGCTTCCCCGCCCTGGCGTCGGTGTCGAGGTCGCGCAGGTTGTTCGCGACCAGGATGGCGGTGCTCAGGGCTCCCAGCCCCGCTCCCGCCAACAGGGCGTCGGACGGCCAGGCGAGCCCCTGCACGAAGTAGGTCCCTCCCACCGCGACGAGCCCGAAGAACACGAAGACGAAGAGGTCGCCCAGCCCGTGGTAGGCCAGCGGGAAGGGACCGCCCGTGTACAGGACGGCGCAGGCGACCGAGGCCAGGCCGATCCACACGATGGGCCAGCCCCCGACGGAGACCAGGTAGACGCCGACGAGCATCGCGGCGCCGAGGACGAGCACCATGGCGAGCCTCACGCGCTCGGGCGCCAGGATCCCCGCCTGCGTGACGCGCACCGGCCCCACGCGCTCGTCCGTGTCGCCTCCGCGCACGAAGTCGTAGTAGTCGTTGGCGAGGTTCGTCCCGATCTGGATGAGGATCGCCCCGACGAGCGCCGCCGCCGCCGGCAGCCAGGCGAGCACTCCGTGATGGGCGGCGAGCCCGGTGCCTGCGACCACGGGAGCGGCCGCCGCGGTCAGGGTCTTGGGCCGGGCCGCCATGACCCAGGCGCGCGCCGCGGGCACGCCCTCCCCCGGGCCGACGGCCCCGGGCTCGCCTACCTCCACGTCGTGACGATCCTCGTTTCGACGATCGAGTCGAGCTGCGGCCACGCGCGCCGCACGTAGTCGTTGCCCAGGATCCGGATCGAGTCCTGGACGCTGCCCGGCATGTCGTAGGCGGCGTAGAAGCCGTCGACGACGTCCACGTTCGCCTCGATCTCCCCGATCGGCGGATACCCGAGGACGCCACCCGTGTCGAGCGAGTCGAGCCGGCTGTTGTCGTCGAGGTTGACGAAGAGCGTGTAGGAGCGAGTCCGCGGGCCGGCGCGGGCGAAGCTGACCACGCCCCTCCGATTCGAGCCGATCGGCGGCTCGTCCTCGACGGGGTGCTCCCGCCAGAGCGAGTCGAGCAACGGGTCACCCGAGAAGCCCCACTGCGCCACGAAGCCCGGAATCATGCGGTAGATGCGCGCGCCCGCGTAGAAGTCCTGGCTCATGAGGTGGAAGGCCCGGTCGACGGCCAGGGGCGACCAGTGCCGGCGCATGCGGATCTCGAAGTAGCCCTCGCTCGTCTCGACGCCCACCACGAACGAGTCGGGCGCCTCGGCCGCGAGCACTTCGGGCGTGGGATCGAAGAGCGCCCGGTTCGGTCCGCACGCCCCCACCGCGAGCGCCGCCGCGAGCGCCGGCACGAGCGCGGCCACGGCCCCGGCGCGCCCACCGCGCCCCTCCCGCGCCGGCTCCGAGGCTACCACGGCAGCCACGGATACTTGCGGAAGTTCGGCGGCCGCTTCTCCAGGTAGGCCTGCTTCCCCTCCTGTCCCTGCTCGGTCATGTAGAAGAGCAGCGTGGCGTTGCCCGCCAGCTCCTGGAGGCCCGCCTGCCCGTCGACGTCGGCGTTGAACGCGCTCTTGAGGAGGCGGATCGCCAGCGGGCTCTTGGTCAGGATCTCCTGGGCCCACTGCCAGCCCTCGGCCTCCAGCTCGTCGAGGGGCACGACCTTGTTGACCATGCCCATCTCGTACGCCTCGGCGGCCGAGTACTGGCGGCACAGGTACCAGATCTCCCGGGCCCGCTTCTGCCCGACGTGGCGGGCCAGGTAGGACGAGCCGAACCCGCCGTCGAACGAGCCCACGATCGGGCCGGTCTGACCGAACACGGCGTTGTCCGCGGCGATGGTGAGGTCGCACACGACGTGGAGGACGTGGCCCCCGCCGATCGCGTAGCCGGGCACCAGCGCGATCACCGGCTTGGGCATGGAGCGCATGTAGCGCTGGAGCTCGAGCACGTTGAGGCGGGGCACGCCGCTCCTGCCGACGTAGCCTGCCTCCCCGCGCACCTTCTGATCCCCCCCGGCGCAGAAGGCCCACTTGCCGTCCTTCGCCGGCCCGTTGCCGGTGAGGAGGACCACGCCGATGTCGGGGTCCTCCCCGGCGTCGCGAAACGCCTCCTGCATCTCCAGCAGGGTGTCGGGCCGGAAGGCGTTGCGGACCTCGGGGCGATCGAAGGCGATGCGGGCGACGCCGTCGCACTTGTGGTACGTGATGTCCTCGTACGCTCTGACTTCCTTCCAATCTGGCTTGGTCATCTCGATCCGTTCGTGGGTTCGTGATTCGTGGTGCGGGCGCCGGCCGCGTCAGGCGAGCGCGACGAGCGCCTCCCGGACACGCCGACCGACGGAGCCACGGAGCGCCGCCTGCCGGGCGTGGCTGGCCTCGCGACTCGTGCGGACGCGTACGACCGCCGTGGTCCCCGAAGCCACCGCGCGTTCCACCGCCTCCACCACCTTCCCGATGCTTGCGTCCTCGAACAAGATGCCGTGCAGCGCGGCGGCCTGCCCGAGGTCGAGTCCGTGCGGCGTCGCGAAGAGCCGCGTGAAGTGAGGCTCGTGCGCGGCGATGGGCACCCGGTGGAAGATGCCGCCCCCGTCGTTGTCCACCAGCACGAAGACGACCGCGGCGTCCGGCTCCCGGCTCCACAGGAGGCCGTTCTGGTCGTGGAAGAAGGCGAGATCACCGACGAGACAGAGGGTGGGCGCCTCCCGCTGGGACGCGATGCCGAACGCCGTGGAGAGGACCCCGTCGATGCCGCTCGCGCCGCGGTTGCCGAGGACGTCCAGCGGCTCCTCCCTGGGGTGGCCGAAGGCGTCGACGTCCCGCACGGGCATCGAGCTGGAGACGAGGAGCGTCGCCCCGGGCGGCGCGGCGCGCACGATGGCTCCGGCCACCTCCCCCTCGTGCGGCTCGCCGTCACCTTCGGCCAGGGCGTCGAGCGCGGCCCGCTCCGCCGCGCGCCAGGCCTCGCGCCAGGACTCCGGTGCCGGCCTCCGGACGCGCTCCGCGAGCACCCCGAGCGTTTCCGCGGGATCCGCGTGCACGTAGTGGGTCGCGGTCGCGCCGTGGTCCTTCCACCTCGGCCCGGCGTCGACGACCACGTGCGGGACCCCGTCGTGCGCGGAGAGCCAGCGCTGGAGCGGCGCCGAGGTCGGCGATGCGCCCACCCGCACGATGACCGAGGGCGCGAGCCGGCCGGCGACGTCCGGCGCGTCGAGGAAGAGGTCGTACGCCGCCACCCGCTGCGCTCCCGACGAGGGTCCGTAGCGAGCGCCCGAGAGCGGGTCGGCCAGGAGGGGAAAGCCGCTCCGGGCGGCGAGGCCCACCGCCGCGGGACCGTCCCGGCCGGGCTCGGAGCTCGGGCCCGCCACGATCACGCCGCGAGCGGCGTCGAGGAGATCCGTCACCTCCGCGATCTCCCGGGGCGCGGCCCGGAGGCGCCCGCGGAGCACCCGCACGAAGGGCGCCCGGCCGGCGCGCCCCGAGGCGACGAGCGGGTGGTCACGCTCGAAGGCTTCCCCGGTCTCCACAGGCTCCAGGGGCTTGTCGAAGGGAAAGTTGACGTGGACCGGACCCGCGGGCGGGCCGGCGGCGGCCGAGACCGCACGACCGGCGAGGGCGCGCAGGTGGCGCAACGCCTGCTCGTCGAGGGTGGGTGGGGCCGCCTCGAAGAATGCCCGCGTGTACCGACCGAAGAGGTGGAGCTGGTCGATCGCCTGGTTCGCGTCCGCGTCCCGCAGCCGGTGCGGCCGGTCGGCCGTGAGCGCGAGAAGCGGGACGCCGCTCATCGAGGCTTCGACAACCGCCGGGAGCAGGTTCGCCGCGGCCGTCCCCGACGTCGTCACCAGCGCGGCCGGGATGCCGGCCGCCTTGCCGACGCCCAACGCGAAGAAGCCCGCGGAGCGCTCGTCGAGGTGGACGCGGAGGCGGAAGCGATCGTCCCCCGCGAAAGCCATGACGAGCGGCGTCGACCTCGAGCCCGGCGCGAGGACCACCTCACGCACGCCCGCGCGAGCGAGCTCGTCGGCGAACGTCCGGGCCCAGCGAGTCGTCGCGGCCCCGCTCATGCCTCGCCGGATGCGCCCGCGCCCGGGTACGCCGTCTTCTCTTTCTCCGCCGCGGTGCCGAGCCGGGCGCCGCTCGCGCGCAGCGCGTCCAGCATGGGCTCGAACTTGATCGCCGTCTCCTCCCACTCGAGCGCCGGCACCGATCCCTCGACGATCCCCGCGCCGGCGAAGAGCCTCCACCCCGAGGGGGTCGAGACGCCGGTGCGGAGCGCCGGCGCGAAGACCCCGTTCCCGTCCGCGTCGAACCACCCGACGGGCCCCGCGTACCAGCCCCGCTCGAACGGCTCCTCCTCGGCGAGGAAGGCCATGGCGGCGTCGCGGGGCAGCCCGCACACGGCCGGCGTGGGGTGCAGGAGCCGCAGGAGGTCGAGGACCCCGACGCCGGCGGGCACGCTGGCGCGGATCTCCGTCTCCAGGTGCTGGATGCGCGCAAGCGTGAGGACGTGGGGCTGGGGGTCGGTACGGATCTGGTGCGCGACGGTCTCGAGTCGGGCGACCATGTCGTCCAGGGCGATCCGCTGCTCGACCCGGTCCTTTTCGCTGGCGAGGAGACGCGCGGCGAGCTCGGCCTGCTCGCGCGGCGAGGCGCCGCGCCGGATCGAGCCGGCCACCGCCGTGGCGTGAAAGACGCCGTCGCGCAGCGTGGCGACGGTCTCCGGCGCGGCGCCCACGAGCGCGCGGCCTGCCGAGGGCTCGAACAGGAAGACGTGGCTGCCCCGGTTCACTTCCCACAGGCGCGAGACCACGTCGATGCGGTCCACCGGTCGCTCGGCCTCCACGTCGAGCGTGCGCGCCAGGACGACCTTCGACGCCCTTCCCAGGCGGATCGCCGCCAGCGACTCCCGCACGGCCTCCTCCCAGCCCGCACGATCGGTGGCCGCCAGGCGGCC
>JBFFWJ010000116.1:0-8626 GCA_041570315.1 Longimicrobiales bacterium
GAGCGGCTCCAGCTCGATCACGCCCAAGCGGTCCGCGGCGGCCTCGCGCGCGCAGGCCGCGTCGCGGGGCCCGTCGGGGGCGAAGCGGGCGAAGTTGCCGGGCGAAAGGAGCCTGGCCTCGAGCTCCGGGGGGCTGCCGGGGGCTGCCCGCAGGTCGAGCGCGGGCGGGGGGAGCCGCGAGCCATCGAGCGACCGCCAGCGGGCGTAGAGGTCCACGGCGCACAGGTCGTTGCGCCGGAGCGCGGTCTCGATCGAGTCGCGGCGCATGCCGGCGCCCGAAAGCCGAGCCGCCACCCGTGACGCCCAGCTCCCGTGCACGAAGACCAGGGTGGGCTCGCCGGAGTCGACGGCCGGGAGGTCGGGCTGGGCATCGGTCGCCGCGGAAGCGCCCTCGAAGAGCGCGGAGGGAGCGAGCACGGCGGCGCCCGCGAGCGCTACCGCGACGGACCACGGCGCCAGGCCGCGCACGCTCCTGATCGGGCCCAGGGCCCCGGCAGCGGCGACGGTCAGCGCGACCCAGGCGGGGGTCGCCTCGTAGAGCATGCGCGGTCCAAGGTGCAGTCCGTGATGCCAGTACAGGGCGTTGGCGCACACCGCCGCCAGGGCCCAGGCCCCGAACACGGGGGCGAGCGGACGCCTGTGGGCGACCCACAGGCCCACGCCCACGATCGCCAGGGCGGGGAGCGGCGATGCGAAGAGATGGGCGCCGAGCTGGAGGAGATCGGCCCCCGAGTAGCCGAGCGCCTCCACGATCCCGTACTCGTTCCCCCATGGATCGGTGTGGAGGCCCAGACCGTGCGCGGGGCCGAAGACCGCCGAGTAGCCCAGCCGGGTGGGACTGCCGAAGAGGCGCGCATTCCACCAGAAGAGGAGCGCCGCGAAGGGGAGTCCCCCGGCGACCACCGCCCCGGCTCGCCGGGTCCACGCTCGAGCACCCGACGCCCGGCCGTCGGCGGGGAGCCAGACCGCAGCCAGGAGGGCCGCGGCGCAGACCTGCACGATCCACGGCCGTGAAGCGACGCCGGCGCCGATGGCGGCTCCGGTTGCTGCCGCCCAAGCGACCGAGCCTTCGCGAGCCTCGAGCGCCGTCCAGAGAACGAGGGCGAGACACGCGGCCGCCGTCGCGTGGCTGAGCTTCGTGCTCCCCAGCAGGATCCAGAAGGGCGTCACGCACAGCAGAGCGGCGCTCACCCGACCCGGACCGGCACCCATGAGCCGCTCGAACGACCGGGCGGAGGCCGCCGTCGCGACCCCGACGGCCAGCGGCCCGACGATCCAGGGCGCGCCCAGCCGAAGGGCGAGCGCCAGGGCGAGCGTATGCAGGGGCGGATAGACCGACACCCAGCCTTCGGCGGTCGTCACACCGTTCTGGATCGTGAAGGCGGCCTCGGCGTCGTGCACGTCGACGCCCATCCGCCCGCCCGCCAGGGCGCGGGCGTGGAGCAGCTGTGCCATCTCGTCGACCGAGGTGGGAAGGCCGCCGTGAACGCCGAGCGCGACCGCGCCCGCCAGCACGCACGCCACGGCTCCGGCGGCGAGGGCGAAGGTACCCGGGGCAGGACGGGACAGGGCCGCCATCACCGTCCGAGCGGCCCGCGTCGCGTGCTCCGCCGGTACGACGAGCGCGACCGCCAACGCGAGGCCCAGCGCGACGCCCGTACCCAGCAGGCCCGCCGCCCACGCGGCGTCGGCGGCGGTGCGGGTGGCGAGGGCCGCGGGCCCCGCCCGTTGGGGATCGAGCAGGCGGTGCAGCGGGGCGTACACCGCGACGAGAAGGAGCGCGGCGGCCAGGCGCTGCAGGCTCACGAACGGGACGGGCCGGGGGCGTGGGCTCCGGAGCTGGGCATGGGGGTAATCTGGCGCGGCCGGCTCCCTGCGCCAGACGCCACCCTGGCGGAGCAAGCAGCGACACGGGCGTTTGCATTATGCCAGGACGGCATGCTTGCAGTTTGCCAGCCCTTTCGGATACCGTTGGGGAGGTCAAGCGCACGCGCACGTCGGAGCGCCCAGGGGGGGCGCCACGACGCCCCTCCCCGATCCGGGAGACGTCCAACGTGGCAAAGCCGAGCGCCTTGGATCGGCCTTCGGGCGCGATCTCGTTCCCGGTCCTTGGAGCCGACCCTCTGCGTTGGCTGTACGTCGGCCGTCTCACGCTCGTGACCGGGATCCTCGCAGCGGCCCTGCTGACGGGCTTCGTTGCCCGACCGGAGGAGGACACGCTCGTAGCGTTCGTGATGTTCCTCGCGGCGCTCGGCGTGACCTCGCTGTCGTCCTGGCACACGTACGTGCTCCGCAGAGAGCCGGGGACGGGCTTCCTCTACCTCCAGGTCACGCTCGATGCGCTGATCGTGACCGGAATCGTGCACATCACGGGGGGGCCCGAAAGCGGGTTCGCGTCGCTCTACATCTTGGTGATCAGCGCCGGCGCGCTCCTTCTTCCGCTGCCCGGAGGCGTCCTGATCGGGGCGCTGGTGAGCCTGCTGTACTTCGGCGACCTCGCCTGGGGCTATCAGGAGGCCTTCTCCTGGAGCGTCGCGCTCCGTATCGCGCTCTTCAGCATGGTCGCGCTGATCACCGGCTTCCTCGGCGACCGGTTGCGGCGCGCGGGGCAGGTGCTGGGTGCCGTGGCCTCGGAGCTGCACCAGCTCAGGCTCGACACGAGCGACATCCTCGCCAACCTGTCGACCGGTGTGATCACCGTGGACGGGCAGGGGCTTCTCGCCTACGCCAACGGGGCGGCCGAGAGCATGCTGGGCGTCGACCTGCCCAGCTACATGGGTCGCCCGATCCTCGAGACGCTCGACGCGATCGCCCCGGGCATGGGCTCGATGCTGCGCGACGGAGTCGAGCGACGCCAGGCGGTGTCCCGCGGGCGTGTGGAGTCGGGGGACCACAGCCTCGGCGTGAGCACGGCCGTGCTCGAGCGCGGGGAGGGTGAGCTGCCCTCGGCGACCGCGCTCTTCCAGGACATCACGGACCTCGAGCGGCTCGACGAGCTCAACGTTCGGGCCGAGCGCCTCGAGGCCGTGGCGACGCTCTCCGCATCGCTCGCCCACGAGATCAAGAACCCGCTCGCCTCGATCCGGTCGGCCGTGGAGCAGCTCAGTCGGGGGGGGCTTTCGGGCGAGGACCGCGGCGTGCTCGAGCGGCTGGTGCTCAAGGAGTCCGATCGGCTCAGCCGTCTCCTGACGGAGTTCCTGGAGTACTCGGTCCTGCGCATCGGTGCGCGCGAGGAGATCGATCTGTGTGGGCTGGTCCGCGGCTGCGTGCTCCTGGTGGGCCAGCATCCGGACGTGGAGCCGGTGCACGTGGTCGCGCGCTTGCCCGAAGGCCCGGTGCCCCTGATCGGAGACGCCGATCTGCTCCACCGAGCGCTCTTCAACCTGGTGCTGAACGGTGCGCAGTCCGCTGGACCCGGGGGACGCGTCGTCGTGTCTCTGAGCGACGAGCGGGACCGGCCTCACCCGAGAGGCACCAACATCGAGCACCCGGTCCGGCTCGTGGTGGAGGACACCGGGCCGGGCATCGACGCCGAGACCCGGAGTCGCGTCTTCGATCCCTTCTTCACCACCAAGGAGGGAGGAAGCGGGCTCGGCCTGGCGGTGGTCCACCGCGCCGTCGAGGCGCATGCGGGGGCGACGTTCGTCGAGAGCAGCCCCGAAGGCGGTGCGCGGTTCGTCATCTTCCTGCCCGGCGCGCCCTCCCTCGCTCCCGCTCACCAGGAGGGAGCGCTCCTGTGAAGATCCTCCTCGTCGACGATGAGACCGCGATCCTCGACGCGCTCCAGATCCTCTTCCGCGGCGAGGGCTACGCCGTGTCCGTCGCCAACTCCGGCCAGAAGGCGATGGCCGCCCTCGAGCAGGAGAGGCCCGACATCGTGCTCACGGACATCCGCATGCCGGGTGCCGGCGGCCTGGAGGTCCTCTCGGCGGCGCGACGTGTCGATCCCGAGATCGCGGTGATCCTCATGACCGCGCAGGCGTCCCTCCAGACGGCGGTGCGCGCGGTCAACGAGGGAGCCTACTACTATCTGCAGAAGCCGTTCGCGAACGACGAGCTCCTCGCGATCTGCCGCCGGGCGGCAGAGGTCCGGCAGCTCAAGGTCGAGAACAAGCGGCTCAAGAGGGAGATCCGAAGTCGCACGCGCTCCTCGGAGGACCGCCCGATCGGCAAGGCGCCCCGTTTCGTCGAGGTGCTGGAGCTCGCCGAGACCGTGGCGGGCACCGAGTCGACCGTCCTGATCTCCGGGGAGAGCGGGACCGGAAAGGAGGTGGTGGCGCGCTACATCCATGCCCTGTCGGAGCGCTCGGACGGACCCTTTCTCTCGATCAACTGCGGCGCGCTCCCGGAGAACCTCCTCGAGAGCGAGCTCTTCGGCCACGTGAAGGGCTCCTTCACCGGCGCCGTGAGGGACAAGGACGGGCTGTTGGTGGCCGCCGCCGGGGGCACCTTCTTCCTCGACGAGATCGGCGAGATGAGTCCCGCGACGCAGGTCAAGCTCCTGCGCGCCATTCAGGAGCGCGAGGTGATCCCCGTGGGGGCCACCCAGGCCGTCGCGGTCGACGTGCGCATCATTGCCGCGACGAATCGGGATCTCGAGGAGGAGATCAGCCGGGGTGCCTTCCGCAGCGACCTGTACTACCGGCTGAACGTGATCCAGCTGCATCTGCCGCCGTTGCGCGCGCGCCGGGAAGACATCGCCGTGCTCGCCAACCACTTCCTGGCGCGAGGCTCGGAAAAGGCGGGCGGCCCCCCCCTGACGCTCGCCGACGAGACGATGGCGATGCTCGGCGAGTACGAGTGGCCCGGCAACGTGCGAGAGTTGGAGAACGCGCTGGAGCGAGCCGCCGTGGTCGCGAACGGAAGCGTCATCGGGCCGGCCAACCTCCCTGAAAGGGTGCGCGAGGCCCGCTCCCCCCGACTGGGCGCGCAGGAGTCGCCCGCCAACCCGACCATGGAGGTCGTGGAGCGGGCCTACATCCTCTGGGTGCTCAAATCCGAGGGTGGAAACAAGACGCGGGCGGCGGAGGTGCTGGGCATCGATCCTTCGACGCTGTATCGCAAGCTCAACCGGTACGGGATCGACGAATGAGGGAGACCGGCATGTCGGGGATGCAGCCGTGGCCGCAGCGCGCGTCGACCCGCGCTCTGGCGTGGGACCGCGTTCGCCTGTCGGTGGTCGTTCCCGTGTACAACGAGGTGCGCACGGTGGAGCAGTTGGTCCGCCGGGTCCGGAGCGTGCCGCTGCGACTCGAGCTGATCGTCGTCGACGACGGATCCACCGACGGCACGAGCGACGTCCTGGCGGGGCTCGAGGGCGAGCTGATCGACCTGCTCGTGGTGCACGGGCGGAACCGCGGCAAGGGCGCTGCGCTCCGGTCGGGCTTCCAGCACGCCACGGGCGACGTCGTCGTGGTGCAGGACGCGGACCTCGAGTACGACCCGAACGAGTTTCCCCTCCTCCTGGAGCCGATCCTGGCCGGGAAGGCGGACGCGGTCTACGGCTCCCGCTTCCTGGGCGGTCCGCACCGCGTCCTCTTCTTCTGGCACTCGGTGGGCAACCGCTTCCTGACGCTCTTGTCGAACATGTTCACGGACGTGAACCTCACCGACATGGAGACGTGCTACAAGATGGTCCGGCGCGAGCTCCTTCAGAGCCTGCCGCTCACCGCGAGCCGATTCGGGATCGAGCCCGAGCTCACCGCACGGCTCGCCCAAGCGGGCGCCCGCATCTACGAGCTCCCCATCAGCTACCACGGGCGTTCCTACGCCGAAGGCAAGAAGATCGGTTGGAAGGACGGTGTGTCGGCGCTGTGGAGCATCCTCCGGTACAACCTTCTTCCGCCCAAGGCCGGCCCGTGGGACCCGCCGGAGGTTCCCGCCTGGGAGACATCCGAGCGGCGTTCGTCGGTTCCGGCCCGAGACCCGGGGACGCCGTCGGACGGCTCGGGCTCGGCTTCGGCGCAGGAGTGAACGCTCTCGGGACGTCGTCGGAGGGCGCATGTCCCCGCTGAGCGACCGTCGCGTCGCACTGGCCCTCGTCGCCCTCGCCGGCGCGTTGGTCTACGCGGGATCGCTCGGAAACGGGTTCGCCTTCGACGACGTGCACATCGTCTCGACGAACACGGCCATCCAGTCGCCGTCCTCGCTGCCGGGCGCGCTCCTTCGTCCCTACTGGCCGGGTGACTACGGCCGCGATCTCGGCCTGTGGCGCCCGACCACGACGGCGCTCCTCGGCATTCAGCATATCCTGGGCGGGGGTTCGGCGCTGGTCTTCCACGCCGTCAACGTGCTCGGGCACGTGCTCGCCTCGGTGCTCGTCCTTCTGCTCCTCGCCGAGCTGATGCCCCTTGCGGGCGCGTTCGCGGCGGCGCTCGTCTTTGCCGCGCATCCGGTGCACGTCGAGGCCGTGGCGAACGTCGTGGGGTTGGCCGAGGTCGCTTCGACGGCGGCGATCCTGGGGGCGTGCCTGGTGCACGTGCGGGCGGGGCCGGTCACCGGCTGGCGTCCGGCCCTCGCGGTCGGAGTCCTCTACGTGCTCGGGTTCGGAGCCAAGGAGAGCGCCGTCACGCTTCCCGGTCTGATCTTTCTCCTCGACGCCGCGCGGAGCCGAATCGGATTCGCCGAGCTCCCGGCATACGTCCGGGACCGATGGCGGGCGTACGGGGTCATGGGCGTGGCCGCCGTCGGGATGCTCGCGGCTCGCTTCGCGGTCCTCGGCAGCGTCGCGCGCCCGCTCGGGCCCCTCGGTGCCGACCTGTTGCAGGAGGTCCCGAGGATCTGGACGTTGGCCGAGGTATGGACCCACTATGTGCGGCTCTGGGTGTTTCCACTCGATCTGTCCCCGGACTACTCACCCGACCTCATCCCGATCTCGCTGGGCTGGAACGCCACGAACACCGTCGGCGTCGTCCTCGCCCTCTCCGTCCTCGCCGTGTCCTGGCTCGCGTGGCGCCGGCCCGCGCTCACGCCCGAGACATCCACGCCGCGCACGGCGGCATTCGGCGTCGTGTGGTTCCTCATCGCGATCTCGCCGGTCTCCAACGCGCTCTTTCTCTCCGGTGTCCTGCTCGCCGAGCGCACGCTCTACCTGCCCTCGGTGGGGCTCGCGGCGGCGACGGGATGGCTCGTCGTGCGAGCGGGCCGGGCACGCCCCCGGGCGACGTGGGGCGTGGCCTGCGCCGCGGTCCTCGCCCTGGGTGCCCGCTCCTGGACGCGGGCGCCGATCTGGGCCGACAACGCCACCCTCCTGGGAGACCTGATCGAGGAGTACCCGTACAACGGACGGTCGCAGTGGATCCTCGGCGACGCGATGATGCGCCAGGGTCGCGTGCCGCTGGCGCTGGCCTCGTACCGAGCCGCCATCGGCATCCTGGGAACGCACTACCAGCTACTCACCGAGATCTCGAAGCAGCTCGTCGCCGCGGAGCTGTATCGACCCGCTGAGCGGCTGCTCGAGATCGCGGCCGACAACGAGCCCGGCTACGCGCTCGCCTACAGCCTCCTCGCGCTCATCCGAGCCGAGCACGGGGATGCGGCCGGCACCGAGCGATACGCCCGTGCCTCGCTCGAGCGGTGGCCGGTCGATCCCACGCGGCTGCACCTGCTCGCCTGGGCCCTTGCGGTGCAGGAGCGCTGGGAGGAGGCGCAGAGCGTGCGCGGGCGAGCCGAGGCGCAGGCCGCGGAGAGAGGGGAGGAAGAGGGGACCCGCTTCTGGCAGCGCTACGTCTACGAGGCGTACGCTCATCGGGAGCGCGGGGATTCCGCCGGCGCGCAGGCCGCGCTCGAGACCGCTTGGGAACGGGTCGCGACGACGGCCGGCCGTGTGTCGCTCGATTCGGTCGGAGTGGCCGAATTCGGCCTCGAGTCGAGGCTCCAGGAAGGGTTGGCGGCGGGGGACTCGACCGGCCGCTGAGTCGCCGCGGGAGCGGCGGGCGCACCCTTGCAACTCGCCTCGGTCTTGCAAAACACCATACCGGAACACGGGTTCGGCACCAGAGCGCTCTCGTCGTGCGTTGCCGTAACACGCTGTATTGCAGACACTTAGAGGTCTGGATGCCGAAGTGGACCTCACCTTGCCCCAGCCGGGCGCCGAACACCGTGTTTTCACTCACACCTGGAGTATCCGGTATGCGGGACAGCAAGGGCTTCACCCTGATCGAGCTTCTCATCGTGGTCGTCATCATCGGCATCCTGGCGGCGATCGCCATTCCGAAGTTCTCGGCCACCCGTGAGAAGGCGTATTTCGCGGCGATGAAGTCGGATCTCAAGAACCTGGCGAGCCAGCAGGAGATCTACTACTCGGACGAGTACACGTACTCGAACGTCGCGGCCGACCTGGCCTTCACGAACTCCGATGGAGTGACCGTCACCATCGGCGCCACGAACACCGGTTGGAGCGGCTCGGCCACGCACGCCGCGCTCGGCGCGACCGAGGGGTGCGCGATCTACTACGGCACGGCCACCGCGCCGGCCGCACCGATCTCGCCTTCGCAGCCCGGTGAGGTCGCCTGCACGAGCTGACGCGGCGGCAGATGGGCCCCGCATTTCAGGTGCGGGTGTGACTGAGGCGGTGAGGTGGCCCGGGCCGTGCCCGGGCCACCTTCGCCGCGAGAAGCCCCCCCTA
>JBFFWJ010000117.1:0-8603 GCA_041570315.1 Longimicrobiales bacterium
CGTGAGGCCCAGCCCCAGAGCCCCGCCGGCCCCGGCGGCCAGCTTCAGGAAGTCCTTTCGCGTCGTCATGTCCGAAGTCCTCGTTTCGGGTCGGGGGTCGAAGGAGCGTCGTCTCGTGGCCGGGGGCGGTGTCCCCCGCCGCAGCGGAAGGGATGCGTCGTAGGGTTCGGCCGCCGGGCTACCAGGGGTTGACCCGGTAGCCCTCCTGCTGAAGCACCACGAAGGCGGTCATCGCCGAGAGCGCGACCTCCACCCCCTCCACCAGGTGGTCGGTGGGAACGCCCCGGGCCGCGGCCGTCTGACCGCACAGGATGACCTTCGCGCCGGTGCCGATCAGCTCGCGGATGAGCTCGGCGTTGGGGTTGTCGACCCCGTGCCGCGCCCGGTACGCCTCGTCGTCGAGCAGCTCGAAGGCGGCGGGGCCGTGGTAGACGACCGCGGCGTGGATCCTCTCCGCGGGGACCCCCGCCTGCCCGTGCATGTTCAGGAAGCGCGCCACCGTGTTCAGCGATGTGTTGAGGCGGTCGGGCGAGGGCGCCGCCTCCGCCAGCTCGAAGGCCAGCTTGTACTCGCCGTCCGCGGGGGTCGGAAAGTCGGGCGAGGGCACGGCGAAGACGGCGCCGGCGGAGTGGATGATCGGGCCGCTCGTCGTGCGGGCTTGGGCCGCGGCGGGGACGGCGGCGAGGACGAGGGCCGCGAGGGCGAAGAGCGTGCGCATGGAGAGGCCGGGGGTGTGGATCTCGGGCACCGGAGCGTGGAATCGGAAGCAGTAACGGCTTTGCCGGCTCGGCGACAGACCCCGCGCGCTTGCCCGAGCCGACCGGGGTCGGCCCGACCCGGAGCGGGCCTTCGTCACGGGGTGCCGATCGGGTAGCTTTCGAGGACACGCTGGCTCCGTTCGGGACGCGACGGAGATGTGAGGCCATGCTCGCTGCAATCGGATGGCGCTGGCCGCTCCCCGTGCCCATCAGCGCCGCGCTCCTCGGGGTTGCGCTGGCGGCCTGTGGGGACGGAGCGGGGCCCTCGACGGAGTGGCCGGCGTACGGCAACGACCCCGGGGGATCGCGCTACTCCCCGCTCGCCCAGGTCGACCGCTCGAACGTGGCGGCCCTCGAGCTCGCCTGGTCCTTCTCCACCGGAGACGCAGGCCACGATCCCGGAATGGAGCAGCAGGGCGCCTGCGGGGATTGCCACACGGGGGACTCGAAGTTCGAGGCGACGCCGATCCTGGTGGACGGACGCCTCTTCGTCAGCACGCCGCTGAACCGGATCGTGGCGCTCGACCCGGCTTCGGGCCGGGAGCTGTGGCGCTTCGATCCGCGCGTGAGGACCGACATTGCCCGCTCGGAGGGCTTCGTCTCCCGGGGGGTCGCCCACTGGCCCGGCGACGGCTCCCCCGGACCGTGCGCGCAGCGCGTGTACCTGGGCACGATCGAGGCGAGGCTGCACGCGGTCGACGCGGAGAGCGGACGACCGTGCGAGGACTTCGGGGAGGGCGGCACGGTCCGGCTGGACGTGGGCGTCGGCGAGGTCGAGGACGGCATGTACGGCGTGACGTCGCCCCCGGCAGTCGTGGGTGACGTCGTGGTCGTGGGGTCCTCGATGGGGGACAACCGCCGTGTCGACATGGAGCGCGGAGTGGTGCGCGGCTACGGTGCGCGCTCCGGAGCGCTGCTCTGGGCCTGGGATCCGATTCCGCGATCGCCCGACGATCCGGCGTTCGCCGAGTGGTCTCCGGAGGCGGCGGCCAATACGGGGGGCGCGAACGCGTGGCCCCCTCTCTCCGCCGATCCGGAGCGCGGTCTCGTGTTCGTGCCCACGGGCTCGGCCGCGCCCGACTTCTACGGCGGGGAGCGCCCGGGGGACAACCGGTACGCGAGCTCCGTGGTGGCCCTGCGGGCCGCCACGGGCGAGGTCGTGTGGCACTTCCAGGTCGTGCACCACGACGTGTGGGACTACGACATCCCCGCCCAGCCGACCCTGACCACCGTGACCCGTGACGGTGAGGACGTGCCGGCCGTCGTCGTCGCCACCAAGATGGGATTCCTGTACGTCCTCGATCGCGAGACGGGCGCGCCGCTCTTCCCGGTCGAGGAGCGTCCGGTCCCGCAGAGCTCGGTCCCGGGCGAGGCGCTCTCCCCGACGCAGCCGTTTCCCGTGCTGCCCGAGCCGCTTCATCCCTTCGGGATCGAGCCCGACGAGGCCTTCGGCGTGAGCGAGGAGGATCGGGCGGCGTGCCGCGCCCAGATCGAGCCCCTTTCCTGGGAGGGGATGTTCACGCCGCCGAGCCTGGAGGGCACGCTCCTGTTTCCGGGGTACGCGGGCGGGATGAACTGGGGCGGCGTCTCGGTGGACGAGGGCCGCCGCTGGGCGATCGTGAACCAGATGCGGCTGCCCGCCTGGGTCCGCCTCCAGGAGCGGCCGAGACCGGACTTCGGCAACCAGCGTGGGACGCCGTACCACATGACGCGCGGCATGCTCATGGCGCCGAGTGGGCTGCCGTGCGCCCCGCCCCCCTGGTCCACGCTGGCGGCCGTGGACCTCGACACCGGTGAGAAGCGCTGGGAGGTACCGCTCGGCATCGTGCCGCAGCTCGTCGAGGCCGGCGTCCCCGGAGCCGATCGCCTCGGCTCACCTTCGCTCGGGGGCTCGATCGTGACGGCCGGCGGGCTGGTCTTCATCGCCGCCGGGCTCGACGACGTGATCCGCGCCTTCGACGTGGAGAGCGGGCGGCTGCTGTGGACCGGCGAGCTCCCGGCGGGAGGGCAGGCGACGCCGATGACCTACCTGGTCGACGGACGGCAGTACGTCGTCATCGCCGCGGGCGGGCACGGCACGGCGGGGACGACCGCCGGCGACTACGTCGTCGCCTTCGCGCTGCCGGAGTAGCCGGGCACGCGAGCCGGAGTCAGCCGCCCCGCGGCGGACGGGCGTCGCCCGCTCGGGGGTGGTCGTCGTGGTCCTGGTCGTGGCCGTGGCCGGGATCGTGGTCGTGATCGTGGTCGTGGTCGTGGCGTCCCTGGTGGAAGACGACGTGCACGAGGGAGCCGCTCACCGCCGCCTGGTAGATCCCGACCCCGGGACCGTGCGCGTCGCCCAGGAGCTCGCTTCCCAGGACGAAGCCCGCCAGCGTCGCCGCGATGACCGCTCCCACGCCGAGCGTGGCCAGCGTCGTCCCGTGACGGGGCCGGACCAGCCACCAGATGACGAGGCCGACCGGGATCCGGTGCACGACCACCGCGAGCCCGAAGGCCACGTCCACCGGTCCGGCGCGCGGCGCGAAGGCGGCGCCCTCGAGCAGGGCGTGCAGCAGGAGGCCGGAGAGCCCGACGAGCATCGCCAGGTCGTCGGTGCGCTCGGCGAGCGCCCGCGACGCGCGCTCCATCGCCTCGGGGATCAGGAGTCCGACGGCGACCGCCACGAGCACGGTCACGCTTCGCTGTTCCCACGCGAGGGGAAGCACCTGCCACGCCACGAGCGCGGGCACCGCCACGTACACGAAGCCGTCGACGAGGTGGACCGCCTGCGGCAGCGGGTGGAGCGCCCGGTACAGCAGCGGCCCCAGGACCGGCGCCGCGAGAGCCGCGATCAGGAAGGCCACGGGCGGGTTCGGGCGGAAGCGGGGATGTGGGAGCGCCGGGATCGGCGTCGTGGCCCGTCAGCGGATCCCGACCAGGCCCCGCAGCGAATCCATGAGCTTCTCCGAGTCCCAGCCCACGCCGTGGCGGAAGACGATCCTGGTGTCGCGCAGGTGGCCGACGCGCTCGACGTCGGCGTCGATCACGACCAGGTCCGCGACCTTGCCGGGCTCCACCGTGCCGACGTCACCGTCGATGCCGAGCACCTTCGCTCCGTTGGAGCTCATGATCCGCACGACCTCCGCGGTGGAGAACCCGGCCTCCAGGAGGAGCTCGAAGTTGCGCTGGTCGCCGAGGCCGGGGGGAGCCGCCCCGTAGCCCGTGGGATCGACCCCGGCGGCGAGCAGCCCGCCTGCGTCCACGAAGGCGCGCTCGTACTCCATGGCCTTGGCGAACACGGCCGGATCGATGGCGCCCCGGCCGGCCCGGCGCGCCTCGGCGATCGCGCGCACCTCCGCCGCGATCTCGGGGGCGAGCACGTCGTAGACACGCTCGTCGATGGGCGGGCGGCCGGAGACGGAGATCTCGTACACGACGAGGGTCGAGGTCATGGCGACCCCGTTGTCGATCATGTCGCGGAAGGTGGCCTGCACCTCGGGGCCGTTCACGTCGAGCTCCGCGTAGTCGGCGCGGAAGCCGGGCGGGCACTCGTCCGGGCGCTTGTCGGGGTCGTACTCGCTGTTGGCGAAGAGGCCGTGCTCGAGGTTGTCGATGCCCAACGCGACCGCTTCGCGATAGCCGACCGAGCAGAGGTGCGCGGTCACCTTCACGCCGTGGCGGTGCGCCTCCTCGATCGCCGCGCCGAGCTCTGCGCGCGAGATCCAGGTGTAGGCCTTGAACCAGCTCACGCCCTCCTCCGCCCAGTAGCGCACGACGCGCCGCGCCTGCTCCGGGCCCTCCAGCAGCGTCATCGTGGACGAGCCCTGCTCGCCGGTCAGGTACGGTCCGGTCGCGAAGATCGTGGGGCCCACGGCTCGGCCCGCCGCGATCTCCCTCTGCAGGTTGAGCTCGGCGTAGGGCTGCCGGGCGCCGGTGGTTCGGATGGTCGTCACGCCGGACGCGAGGTAGAGGCGGGAGCCCGAGAAGGAGAGTTGCGCCGCCCGGCCGTTGCCGCCCGTGTAGTAGCTGTGGTTGTGCAGGCCGACGAGCCCGGGGATGACCGTATGGCCTTCGAGGTCGAGCACCTCGGCCCCGACCGGCACGCGCACGGAGCCGGATGGCCCGACCGCGGTGATCCGGTCACCCTCGATCACGATGGTCTGCCCCGTCCTGGCCGGGGCGCCCGTCCCGTCGATGACCTTGACGTTCGTCAGGGCCACGGTTCCGGCGTCGACCGCGACCAGGTCTGCGAAGCCCTGGGCGTCGGCGGCGCGCGGCGCGGCGGCGACCAGGACCAGCGTGAGCGCGAGGGCTGCGGATGCGATCTTCATGTCAACTCCCCTCTGCTTCGAGGACGAACTTCATGCCGGACTCGAGGTGCTCGGCGATGTGGCAGTGGACCATCCATCGTCCCGGGTTCGAAACCTCGAGGAGGATGTCCGTCGTGGACCCGGCGGGCAACAGGACCGTGTCCTTCCAGGCCATGTTCCCGTTGCGCACTCCGTTCTGCTCGAGCACGAGGAAGCGCTGCCCGTGGATGTGCAGCGGGTGCTGCATCGCGTGGAAGGCGCCGCGGTCGTTCGTGATGCGGATCTTGACGACGTCGCCCACCCGCAGGCGCCAGTCGATCTCGGTGTTGTCCGCGCCCGTGTCGAGATCGCGCAGCACCCAGCGTACCTCGCGGCCGGTCGTCGCCCAGTTCATGACGGGCATCGTGCCGGTCCACTCGACCGGGTTGAAATAGACCCAGTCGAGGTTCATCGACTGCTCGATCGCCATGGGCAGGCTGTCGACCGTCAGCGTCATCAGGAGACGCCGGTCCGGCTCCCGGTCGAAGTGGCTGCGGTAGCGGTCGATGTCGGCGATGACGTCGGCATTGCTGCGGAGCGTGCGGAAGGCGTCCTCGTGGCTGACCGCCACGGGGGCGGCGTCGACCGCGACCGTGCCCAGATCGGAGATCTCCTCGCGGAAGACCCCCATCCGGTGGTTGATGCCCTGCACGTGGTTGGTGAGCGCGTAGGCCGACGGCCCGCCGGCGCCGGGCGGAAAGTACGCCTCCACGACGTAGCGCTCGGCCGGCGCGAGCGTCACGCTCTCCACCATCGCCTCGCGCTCGAGCCTGCCCACGTCGGAGGCGACCACCTTGAGCGGCAGCGGAGGCCGCGACGGATCGCCTCGCGACCGCAGGGAGAGGTTGAAGGTCCGCGTGTTCGAGGCGTTGGTGAAGAAGAAGCGCACGACCTCTCCCCCCCGCACCTCGAGCCGGTACTCGGGCTCTCCGTTGGCGAGGAGCACGTTGCCGAACCGTCCCATCAGCATGTAGTTCGCCGAGCCTTCGCCGAACGGAACGAGCCCGTCGTCGGCCAGGAGGATGTCGTCGAGCATCACGACCTCCTCGCGGTTCACGTCGCCGTAGTAGTCGGCGGCGAGCGGCTCCACGAGCATGTTGCCGGCCAGGCCCAGCTCCTGCTGCACGTCCTCGCGGTGGTGGGGGTGGTACCAGTAGATCCCGGCGTCGGGGAAGTGGAGCCGGTAGCGGAACGTGCCCCCGGGCTCCACCGGATCCTGCGTGACGCCGGGAACTCCGTCGAAGCGGTTGTCGAGGCGGAGGCCGTGCCAGTGCACGGAGGTGGGATAGGGCGTCCCGTTGGTGAAGTTGACGAAGATCGTCGAGCGCTCGCCGACCTCGATGAGGGGCCCGGGCACCTGGCCGTTGAACCCGAGCAGCACGAGCTCCCGCTCCCCGATCGTGCGCTTCACGAAGCCGGCCGTGAGGTCGAGCGTGCCTCCGTCGGGCAGCCGCACGAGGCTCGACGGCCGGGCGACCTCGAGCGTGCGCGGGTCGACGGCGGGAAGGAGAGGGGCCGTGCGCGGCCGCGCCTGCATGACGCCGGGAAGCATCGGCACCCCTTCGTACGGGGGCGGCATCGACCACGCGGGGGCGTGGGCATGGGGGGCGCCGCCCTCGACGCCCTCCTCGGCGGAGGGCGCGAGCGCCATCAGGTCGTGCGCCTCCATGCGGCTCGAGGGGGAGCGGCCCCGCAGCACGAGCGGGCCCGATCTCTCGCCGACGTCCGCCGTGGCCTCGGCGGTGTCCAGCACGAGGTACTTGTTGTAGGCGACCTCCCCGAGCTCGTTGCGGCCTTCCCGGACCTCTCCCAGCCTCACGAGCTCCCCGAGCGTGATCGGCGTGGCCCAGGCGACGAAGGTCGTGTACGGCCCGAGCGTCGTCGGGTCGGGCAGCCGCGCGACCCAGGCGACGAGATCGTGGCGGTGGTGGCCGTCGGCGGTGACCGTCACGCCGAACGGCGACCACGGCCGCGTGAGCGTGACGACGCCGGCCGCGTCCGCCCCGAGGCCGGTGGGAAGGAGATCGATGCAGGAGAGGTCGGAGGCGGGGCGGTCCTCCCGCGTCCCGGACCGGGCGGGACCCGCGGGCTCGGCCGTGAACGCGAGCGCGCCCGTGGCGACGGGGCGGTCCGCGCACAGTGGCGGAACGCCGAAGATCTGACCGGCGCTCGGGCCGGGGAGGGCGCCGAGGACGGCGCACGCCAGCAGCGGAATGCGTGGGAAGCGCATCCGCGGAGATTCGCGTGGCCGTGCGGATCGGGCAACGGGGGTGGGCGCCCGGGGCGAGAGGAGGTTGACACGGGGGCGCCGGCGACGCACAATTTAGGTGAGCCTAAATTAATCATGGACGTGTATGGTCGATCCACTCGTGGCGCTGGCCGTGTTCGGCCTCCTCGCCGCCATCGTCGCCCTCCTCCTGTGGCCGCGCCGCGGGCTGGCGGCGCGGCTCGGGCGCATGACCGAGCTGAGCGAGCGGGTCCTCGTCGAGGACGCGCTCAAGCACGTCTACATGTGCGAGCGGATCGGCCGGGAGTGCTCGACGGAGAGCCTCGCCGGAAAGCTCGAGACCACCACGGGGCGCGCCGCGGCCCTCCTGAGCCGGCTCGCCGACGCGGAGCTCGTGCGCATCGACGAGGCGGGGACCCACCTCACGGAGCAGGGGCGCGAGTCCGCGTTGCGCCTCGTGCGCTCGCACCGGCTCTGGGAGCGATACCTCGCCGACCGCACGGGCGTGCCGGCGGGCGAGTGGCATGCCGAGGCCGAGCGCATGGAGCACGCGCTGTCCGCCGAGGACACGGAGGAGCTCGCGGCGCGCCTGGGACACCCGGCGTGGGATCCGCACGGTGACCCGATTCCGACGCGGGGCGGTGAGCTTCCGGCGGCGCGCAGCCTGAGCCTCGCCGGGGTGGAGCCGGGTCGCACGGTGGAGATCGTGCACCTCGAGGACGAGCCCCGGGAGATCTACGACGCCCTTCTCGACGAGGGGCTGGGACTCGGGGCGAGGGTCGCCGTCCTCGACCGCTCGGCCCGCCAGGTCCGGCTGCGCGCCCGAGGACGAGAGTGGCCGATGGACATCCTGGTGGCGCGCAACGTCACCGTGCGCCTCCTCCCCGAGGGGACGGACCCGGACGAGGCGGTGTACACGCTGAGCGACCTGCGGCCGGGCGAGCGGGGCCGCGTGGTCGGGCTCTCGCCGGCGTGCCAGGGAGGGCAGCGCCGCAGGCTCCTCGACCTCGGCGTGGTGCGCGGCACCGAGATCGAGGCCGCGCTGGCCAGCGCCGCGGGAGACCCGATGGCCTATCGGATCCGGGGAGCGCTCATCGCGCTTCGGCGTGAGCAGGCCGAGTGGGTCCGGATCGAGCGGCTGCCGGCGCCGGCGGCGGAGGAGGTCGCCTAGATGCCCACCCTGGCAGCCGACGCCTGCGTCTCCTGTGCGCAGCACCGGGCGCGGAGCCTCGTGCGTCTCGGCCTCAGCCCCGACCGCTGGGACTACCTGATCGCGCTCGCCGGCAACCC
>JBFFWJ010000118.1:0-8602 GCA_041570315.1 Longimicrobiales bacterium
ACGCAGACCGCGAAGCGGGATGCATGGCGGGTTCGACTCGAGCGGCACGAGTGGAGCTCGCGAAGCGCCGAGCACGGTGACCCGCGAGAGGAGCGAGGACCGCCGAAGGCGGCCGCAGCTCCATCCCACCCCGTCCGCTTGGTACCCGAGTAGTCCGGGGTGTGGCTCAGTCCGGTAGAGCGCTGCGTTCGGGTCGCAGAGGTCCCCGGTTCGAATCCGGGCACCCCGATTGATGACGTCCATGAGCCCCGTCCCACGGGGCCTTTCGGGCGGGAAGGTCCCCGAAGTCCCAACTCCACACCGACCTACCAAACTCCGCAGAGCGTGGGTCTCGCGGTCACCCTCCGCTGCCCGCGCAACGCTGTTTGGAGCGCTGGCAGAATGGTAATGCACTCGCCTCGAAAGCGAGCGCCCGAAAGGGCTTGGGGGTTCGAGTCCCTCGCGCTCCGCTTCCGCCCCTCAGGCCACCGGCCTGAGGGGCTTTGTCGTCGCGACCCCGTCTTCGGGTGGCGGCCCGAGCGCGCCGACCTACCCCAGTAGCCCCATGTCCGACTCCATGAGCGCGTCGGTGACCTGCTCGCTGAACCACCTGCCCTTGTGCTTCTGTAGCAGCTGCATCCCCTCCTCCCGCGACGTGCTCGTTCGATAGGCGCGGCCCTCCAGGAGCGCCGTCCAGGCCTCCGCGATTCCGACGATCTGCCCGCCAAGGGTGATCTGGTCCTCGGTCTTGCCGTCGGGATAGCCCGATCCGTCGAACCGCTCGTGGTGCTCCAGAACGTACCGGCACACCGCGTCGAGGTGGCGCATCGGCTCGATGATCTCCGCTCCGCGCCTGCAGTGCGAGCGAACCACCTTCAACTCCTCCGGCGTGAGCGCCGCGGGCTTGTGGATGATCGCATCGGGCACACCGACCATTCCGATGTCGTGGAGAAGGCCGGCCGTGCGCACGGCCTCGACCGTGTCGGCGTCGAGATCGAGCGCCTGGGCGACCGCCGCCGCCTGCATCGCCACGGCTCTGCTGTGACCGCTGAAGTGCGCGCTGCGGGCGTCGAGCGCGTTGATGAGCGAGGCCAGCGTTCCGAGCGTGACCTCGCGAATCTGTTCCGCGTTCCTGGCCAACTCGGAGCGCATCCAGTGGACCATCGCCCGCTGATACTCGCTCGACGCGCGCCGCAGGAACGCCCTCTGGATCGCCCGGCTCAGGACGCGCTCCTCCACGGGCTTGGTGATCGTCTCCGCGGGTGAGATCGAGAGCGCGGCCCGGGCGGTGCCGTTGTCTTCACTTCCGGTGAGGAAGATGACGCTGATGTCCGGATCGATCGACCGCGCCTCCTCCGCGAGCGAAAGGCCCGTCATCCCCTCCATGACGATGTCGGTGACGAGGATCTTGGGCGGCGCGGTGCGGATGGCGTCCAGAGCGTCGTTGGGGCTGACGAAGTCCCGCACGGGATGCCCGGCCCCGCGCAGGAAAGCGGTCAGGAGAGCCAAAGTCGTTGCGTCGTCATCGACCAGGATCACGTCGACGTCCTCGACTTCGGGGACCCGAAGCAGGTTCCCGACCTCTCCGAGCCGACGCTCGGAGGGTGCTTCTTCCGACTGCTCCGCGGTCATTCGTGCCCCCTGTGAAATCGCTCGAGGATGCCGGCGTCCACCGGAATCCCGACGGTGAGCGTCGAGGACCGCAGTTGGTCCGCCGACCGAGCGGCCGAGGGGGCGAGACGCGCCAGCGTCGCGGCCGGTCGTGCTGAGCGATGATACACCGACGCCGCGACGGGAATCAATGACGGTGAAATCCGGGTCGGGCGAGCGGCCCGTGTGCGATGCCGCGAGCTCCCTCCGATCCCTGCCCGAAGCTCGCGTCCGTCCCGATTGACAAACGGCGCCGTGATTCGTTATCGACTGAAGAAGGCGAAGGCCGGCCCCCCCGAAGCTCCGGCGGATCAGCGAGATTTCGGACCCATCCTTGACCGGCTATCGAGCCCGGTTGTACGGCTTCGCGTTCGGCATGGTCTTCCCGCTGGTTGGGACGATCCTGGCCATGGGCATGCTCGGCCTCGAGCCCTCGCTCGCGTCGGTCATCCAGGTGCAGGCGCAGCAGCCTCTCCTGTGGATCATCGACACGACCCCGATCGTCGTGGGGCTCGTCGGTGGGATGATCGACGCGCGACAGCGTCAGGTGGACGCCCTCCTGCAGGAGGCAGCCGACCGGCGGCTGACCGAAGAGATCGATCGTTTCTTGAACATCTCCGTCGATCCCGTCGCGATCATCGACTTCGACGGCCGCTTCCACAGGATCAGTCCCGGCTTCACCCGCGTTCTCGGTTACACGCTCGCCGACCTGACCGACCGACGCTCGATCGACCTCATCCACCCTCAAGAGCAGGCCGAGGCCGAAAGCCGCCTGAACCAGCTGATCCGCGGTGAGACGATTCCGCGCTTCGAGGTCCGCGTCCGCACCCGCGACGGGGACTACCGCTGGCTCCAGTGGAGCGTCATGCCCATTCCGGAGGAGCGGGTCATGTACACGGTCGGCAGGGACGTCACCGACGACCTTCGGGCAACCGAGGAGCTGGTCCTGGCCAGGAAGGCCGCGGAGGCTGCCAGCAAGGCGAAGAGCGAGTTCCTCGCCAACATGAGTCACGAGATCAGGACGCCCATGAACGGGGTCATCGGCATGACCGACCTCGCGCTGGGTACGGATCTCACACCGGAGCAGCGGGGCTTCGTGGAAGCGATCTCGGACTCGGCTCGCAACCTTCTCGCCATCATCAACGACCTCCTCGACTTCTCACAGATCGAGGCCGACAAGCTCGCTCTCCACGCAGTCCCCTTCGTTCTCGACGACGTGATGGCGCAGCTGGTCGTCAAGATGGAGCATCGAGCTCGCGCGAAGGGGATCGAGCTCGCATACGATCGCGACGCACGCATCCCGCATCGGTTGCTCGGGGACCCGCAGCGGCTCACGCAGGTCCTGACGAACCTGGTCGACAACGCGGTCAAGTTCAGCGAGAAGGGCACGGTCCTCATCCGCACCAGCCTCGAGGGCTTCGAGCGCGGGGATGCCCGCATCGGCTTCACGGTCCGGGACACCGGCATCGGCTTCGACGAGGACGTGAAGAGCCGCATCTTCGAGGCATTCACGCAGGCCGACGGCTCGCTCACGCGCGAGTACGGGGGCACCGGGCTCGGGCTCACGATCGCCTCGAACCTGGTGCGCATGATGGGCGGACAGCTGAACGTGGAGAGCGAGGTCGGCAGCGGGAGCACCTTCTCCTTCGAGGTCACCGTCAGGGTCGTGCGCACGGATCAGGAGCTCGCAGAGACGGATGGGACCGGGTGGCGGAAGCGCGGTCCGCTGCGCGCGCTCCTGGTCGAGGACAATCGTGTCAACCAGATCCTCGCCGCCTCGCTCCTGACCCGACGCGGATACGAGGTGACGATCGCGGACAACGGAGTGGACGCCGTCCGCATCTTCGAGCGGGGCCTGTTTGATTTCGTCCTCATGGACCTGCAGATGCCGGACATGGACGGCCTGGAAGCCACGCGACGGATCCGGGAGCTCGAGGACGATCGCCTGGAGCGCGTGGCCATCATCGCGCTGACCGCCCACGCGAAGAAGGGAGACCGGGAGCGTTGCCTGCGCGCGGGCATGGACGAGTACGTCGCCAAGCCGGTCGACGGAGAGCGCCTGGAAGACGCGATCCGCCGGTGCGTTCTCGACAAGCCGCGGGACTTCGAGCCGGCGCGCGCGCTTGAGATCATGTCGGGCGACGAGGCGCGGCTGACTTCGCTGGCGAAGTCGTTCATGGAGCGCGCGCCGGCCCAGCTCGACGTGATCCGGACCGGCCTCGAGCAACAGGACCCCGGCGTGGTCCGAACGACTGCCCGCGAGCTGGAGGCCTCGGCCCATGCGCTCGCGATGCCCAAGCTGCGCGACGTCGCCCACCGGGTGGCGGTCCTCGCCAGCCAGGGCCGGCGCGAGGAGATCGCCGCGCTCCTCACGGAGCTCGACGCGGCGTACCGCGGGGGCAGCGCCGCGATCGAGGCGGAGTTCGACGCGGCCTGAGGCCGCCGGGCCTCACCGCACCAGTAGCGCTCGCCTCGGCCTGGAGCCATCCTTCCCCCTCCGACATCCGAACGGGAGCCCGTGATGAATCGCCGCGCCGCTTTTCTCCTCGTCGCCCTCGCCCTCACCCTGTCCGCTCCCACGGGCGCTCAGGAGGTCGAGCACATCAACCCACGGTCCGCGACGGACCCCGACGCGCCACCCTTCTCCGGCGCCGTCCGGGTCGGCAACACGGTCTACCTGTCCGGGACGCTCGGGCTCGACCCCGGCCAGCAGCTGCCCGCCACGCCCGAGGCCGAGGCGCGCAACGTCCTGAACAACATCAGGAGCACGCTGGAGGCCGCCGGCCTGACGATGGACGACCTGGTGCAGGTACAGATCTTCAGCTCCGACGTATCACACTACGACGCCTTCAACCGGGTCTATCGCACGTTCTTCACGGGCGAGTTTCCGGCGCGCGCGTTCCTGGGCTCCGGGACCCTGCTCTTCGGCGCCCGCTTCGAGGTGATGGGGATCGCCGTCGACCGCTGAGCGCCGACCGGTTCCGGCGACCCAACCTCGGAGACACCACGCATAGTGGCGGCGCACCTCGAGGAGCGCGCCTCACAGCGCTCGATCTTCTTCTTCTGGGTACCGCTGGCCGCGACCTGGGTGATGATGGCCACCGAGGGTCCGTTCCTGGCCGCGGTCATCGCACGACTCCCGGAGCCCACCTACAACCTCGCCGCGCACGGGGTGGCCTTCGCCATCGCGATCCTGATCGAGGCACCGGTCATCATGCTGATGAGCGCCGCGACCTCCGTGGTCAGAGACCGCATCAGCTTCATCAAGCTCAGGAACTTCTCGCGAGGCCTGTGCCTGGGAACGAGCGTGCTTCTCCTGCTGGTCCTGGTGCCGCAGGTATACGACCTCCTCATGCTCAGCGTGATGGGCGTGCCGGAGGAGGTCGCGCAGATCACGTACGGCGCGCTCTGGTTCTTCCTTCCCTGGCCCAGCGCCATCGGCTACCGACGCTTCCTCCAGGGCGTGCTCATCCGCTCCGGTCAGACCAAGCTCGTAGCCTACGGCACGTTCGTGCGCCTCGTGGCGATGGTCGTATCGGCCCTGACGGGCTACTTCGTCCTGGACATGCCCGGAGCGTGGGTCGGAGCCCTGGCTCTCGCGACCGGCGTCGTGGTCGAGGCGATCGCCGCGCGCTTCATGGCCGCCCGCACCGTCAGGGACATTCTGGACGGGGCATGGGACGGTGAGGAGCCGCGCGACATCAGCTACGCCGAGATCGCGAGCTTCTACTTCCCCCTCGCGCTCACGTCGCTGATCGGCCTCACGGTACAGCCGCTTCTCACCTTCTTCATGGGGCGCAGCATCGCGCCGGTCGAGTCGCTGGCCGTCTTTCCGGTCGTCCACTCGGTGTCCTTCCTCTTCCGTTCGATGAGCCTCGCCTATCAGGACACCGCGATCGCTCTCCTGGGCGATCGCCTGGAGCACTATCGAGAGCTTCGCCGCTTCGGCGTGACCTTGGCCGGGGCCACGACGGGCGGACTGGCCCTGGTCGCCTTCACGCCATTGGCGGACGTCTACTTCGTGACGATCTCGGGCTTGTCGCCGGAGCTGGCGGCCTTCGCGCTCACGCCCACGCGCATCATCGTGCTCCTGCCGGCCATGTCGGTCCTCCTCTCCATGCAGCGCGCGATCCTCGTCGAGAGCCGCAGGACGCACCACATCACCGCGGCCAGCGCGGCCGAGGTAACGACGGTTGCGCTGACCTTCATCGTGCTCGGGTGGGGCCTGGGCTGGGTCGGGGCGACCGCGGCGTTCGGTGCCTTCGTCGCGGGCCGCCTCGCGAGCAACGCCTACCTGGCGTTCGGCTGCCGGGGAATCGTCGCCAACGCGGATCAGCGCGGACGAGCGTGACCGGGCCCGCGGCAGCGCCGGCCGCACCAGGCCGGGCCGAGCCGAAGGCCTCGCCCCTAGGGAGAGATGCGCTCGAGGCCGTGCTCGCACGGCCGCACCGGAAAGCCGACGCACTCCGGATCCTGCCTCCCGTGATCGAACACCTCCTTCATCGCGGACGCGATGCGCTCGGCACGATCGGGGTCGCACACGGCGATGAGACCCGAGCCGGCCCCCGATACCGTGACGCCCCAGGCCCCCGCTTCGGCCGCCGCCGCCATCGCGGCCGTCGCATCCGGAATCAACGCCAGTCGGTGCGGCACGTGGAGCTCGTCCTGCATGCCGATCCGGATCAGGTCGGCCCGGCCCTCCGCCAGGCCCCGGATGAGAGCCGCGAGCCGCCCGAGCGCGTCCGCCGCCATACGGTGGGGCACCTGAGATGGGAGCATCTCCCGAGCGTCGTGCGTCGACACGCCCGCCGCGGGAGCCGCGTACGCGAAGCCCACCCGCTCCGACAGATGGAGCTGCACGACGACCGGGCCGTCGGCCGCGCGGGCCACGGCTCTCAGCCCTCCGAACAGGCTCGGCGCGGCATTGTCGCCGTGCCCCTCGTGGCGGAGCGCGGCATGGAAGGCGCCCTCGTCGTCGCGGGGCTCGCCCCGTGCGTTGAGCGCCAGATCGTACCCGGCGAGGACGGCCGCGGCCGACGCCCCCAGACCCCGGGCCACCGGGATTTCGGAGGAGAGGCGAAGCAAACCCCCGGGGATGACCCCGACCTTGGCGAGCTCCCTCACGAACGTCTCCTCGACCAGGTCCGGAGCGTCGTCGGTGTCGAGGCGGGCAAGCGTGCCCGAGCGCTCCACCGAAAGCTCGTCGCCGGCCGACGGCTCGAAGGTGGCGTCGAGGTATCGGTCGAGCGCGAGCCCGATCGTATCGAAGCCGGCGCCGAGGTTCGACGTCGAGCACGGCACGCGTACGCGCGCGGCCTGCAGAAACATCAGTCGGCAACCTCCTCCAGGACCTGCCTCAGCGCTTCCAGGGTGGGAGCCACCCGGCGCATGTGCTCCTCCGAGCTCTCGGCCCCGGCCATCCCCGCCGGAAGCGGAACGCCGATCCCGCACACCGCTTCCGTGACCTCGGGGAACTTGGCCGGGTGGGCGGTCGCGAGGACCACGGCCGGCCCGGCGGCATTCGTCCCCTGCCGGCGGACGGCCTCGTACGCCACCGCCCCGTGCGGATCCAGCACGTACCCCGCTCGCTCGTAGAGCGCCCGCATGCCGGATCGAGCATCCTCATCCGTGATCGAGACCGCCGCGACATCGGCCCGCAGCGCCTGTATCTCACCTCCGTACAGCCACGAGATCCGCTCCAGGTTGCTCGGGTGGCCGACGTCCATCGCGCTGGAGTCCGTCCGGATCGTGGGTCGCATCCGTTCGGGCAGGCCGGCGACGAAGTCCACGAAGGATCGGTTGACGTTCGTCGCGGCCAAGAAGCCGCTCGTGGGCATGCCCATCCGGCGCGCGAGCAGTCCGGCGCAGAGGTTGCCCAGGTTGCCGGACGGCACGACGAAACGCACTGGGCGATCGCCCCACCCGAGCAGCGCCGCAGCATAGACGTAATAAATCGCCTGAGGAAGCAGGCGGCCGACGTTGATCGAGTTCGCGGACGTGAGCATGAAGCCCTCCCGCAGGTCGGCCTCCACGAACGCCTCCTTCGTCATGCGCTGGCAGTCGTCGAAGCTTCCGCCGACCGCCAATGCCGTGACGTTGCCTCCGAGCGTAGTCATCTGCCGGCGTTGCCGCTCGCTCACCCCCTCTTCGGGAAAGAGCACGACGACGCGGAACCCCGGCCGTCCGTGAAAGGCCGCGGCCACGGCGCCGCCGGTATCACCCGAGGTGGCCACCAGAACCGTGCGCGTCGGCCCGCCCGGATGGAGGTGCGATGCGAGGCCGGCCAGGAACCTCGCCCCGACATCCTTGAACGCGTGCGTGGGGCCATGGAAGAGCTCGAGGACGTGCACCCCGGGCTCGACGGGCACCAGCGGGATCGGAAAGGACAGGGCGTCGGTGACGACCCCGTCGACGAGGCTGCGTGGCAGCTCGGGGAAGAGCGACGCTGCCACCCAACGGGCCACGTCGAGCAAGTCGGTGGACGGGGGCTGCGTGTGCCGGAGACCGATGAGCCGCGCCGGCACGTACAGCCCGCCGTCTCGTGCGAGACCGCGAAAGAGCGCCGCCTCGAGCGTCGCCTGGTCGGACCCCCGCGTGCTGATGAAGCCTTGCATACGCCAATCTCACGTCGGGACGGGCGTTCGCACAGACGACGGTGGCTCCTCACGAGACGCGCAGAGCGCCGGCACCCGAAACGGGCGCCGGCGCTCGAACGGCCGGTGTCGTACCGACGCCGCGACGTGCAGCGCCGAGCCGGCTGCTACTTCTTCTTGCGCGCGGCCTTCTTCTTGGGCGCAGCCTTCTTGGCGGCGGCCTTCTTCTTCGGAGCGGCCTTCTTGGCGGCAGCCTTCTTCTTCGGAGCAGCCTTCTTGGCGGCGGCCTTCTTCTTCGGAGCGGCCTTCTTGGCGGCGGCCTTCTTCTTCGGAGCAGCCTTCTTGGCGGCGGCCTTCTTCTTCGGAGCGGCCTTCTTGGC
>JBFFWJ010000119.1:0-8594 GCA_041570315.1 Longimicrobiales bacterium
ATGGGCCGCAGCGTGCCGGACTGAAGCGAGAGGACGAGCGCGTAGAGCCCCGCGAAACACGGAACCATCACGTAGTGGTACGGCCCCCCATCGAGCCAGGACAACGCCAGGAAGAGCCCGCCCGCCCCCAGGCTCGCGACGCGGCGCGCCACCTCTCGACCGATGCCACCGAAGCCCACGACGCCGACGGTCGACCCCGCGAGCTCTCCGAGCGGAGCCCCGGCCACGTAGAAGTCCTCGTTGGACCAGCGGGAGTCGCGCTGCCCCGCCACCGCCAGATCCAGGCCCCTGCCGAAGTAGAGGAGCATGGCGAGCACCGTCTCCGCCATGGGAGGCGCGTGCACGCCCGCCGAGTTGGTGAAGACCACCGGGCTCGTCTTCATCTCGGCCCCGAGTGAGCTCCCGACGCCGGCTGCGCCCGAGTGGACCCAGCGCAGGTCCGGGCCGGCCCGGAGCAGCTCGGCGGGGATCCCGTACCCGAAGTAGATCTCCGCGTCCGCCACCGAGTCCAGGACCGCGGGAGCGACCCGGGCGGCGCCGTCCCCCGACCCGTCGGTCTCCTCGTCCAGCACGACGAGCTCCCAGCCCGGCGGCAGCGCGTCGGCGATCTGCGCCGGCACCCACGGGGGCATGGCCCAGATCGGACGACGGTCCTTCATGTCGAGGACGGCCCGGCTCACGGATACAGGCGGTTCATGAGCCTGGGGAACGGGATCATCTCGCGGATGTGGTGCCGCCCGGAGATCCAGGCCACGGTGCGCTCGACGCCGAGGCCGAATCCGGAGTGGGGGAAGGTGCCGTAGCGGCGCAGGTCGAGGTACCAGGCGTAGGCCTCCTCGGGAAGCCCCTCCTCCCTGATGCGCCCGCTCAGCCGGTCGAGATCGTCCTCGCGCTGGCTCCCTCCGATGATCTCGCCGTAGCCCTCGGGCGCGAGCAGGTCGTCGCAGAGCACGGTGCGCGGGTCCGCCGGGTTCTCCTTCATGTAGAAGGCCTTGGCCGCCTTCGGGTAGTCGTGCACGAACAGGGGCAGGTCGCGGCCCTCCATGAGCTGCATCTCGTCGGAGGCGCCGAGATCCTGGCCCCATTCGATCTCGCTGCCCGCCGCCTGCAGCGCTTCGACCGCCTCCCCGTAGCTCATTCGCGGGAAGGGCGGACGCACCCGCTCGAGCGCGCTCGTGTCCCTCTCCAGGACCTTGAGCTCCTCGGAGCAGCGCTCGAGGGCGCGCTCGACGATGTACGACACGAACTCCTCCTGGAGCCGCATGTTGTCGTCGGAGTCCGCGAAGGCGACCTCGGACTCGACCATCCAGAACTCGGTGAGGTGCCGACGGGTCTTCGACCTCTCGGCCCGGAAGGTCGGCCCGAAGCAGTAGACGCGCCGGAAGGCCGGACACGCCGCCTCGACGTACAGCTGCCCGGTCTGCGCCATGTAGGCGTCTTCGCCGAAGTAGTCGGTCCTGAAGAGGGTGCCGGCGTGCTCTCCGATCGCGCCCGTCAGGATCGGCGTGTCGATGCGGACGAATCCCCGGTCGTAGAGGAAGTCGTGGATGGCCTGCTCGACCTCGGCGCGGATGCGGAGCCCGGCGCGCTGCAGGGAGGAGCGCAGCCAGAGGTGACGGTGATCGAGCAGAAAGTCCACCCCGTGCTCCTTGGGCTGGATCGGGTACTCCCCGGAGCCCGCGAGCAGCTCCAACCGCGTCACCCCCAGCTCGTAGCCCCCCGGAGCCCGCTCGTCCTCCCGGACCTCCCCCGTGAGCGAGACGAGGGACTCCTGCGACAGCGACTGCTGGAGCTCCCAGGTGGCCTCGTCCGTCCGACTCTTCACGAGGACGCCCTGCACGAGGCCGGTCCCGTCCCGAACCACGGTGAAGGCGACCTTGCCGTGACCGCGGGTCGTCTCGACCCATCCGGCCACGGTCACGGACTCGCCCACGTGCGCGCCGAGATCTCTGATTTCCACCATGCTGGAATGCCGTGCGCTGGGTTCGGGTTCGCCCGGACAACGCCCACGTCGTGGCGCCCCGCGGGCAGATTCGGGCGCCCCTCTCCCACCTCCCGGAGCCACCCGGCGGCTGCACAATGCACAGAAGCGGGCTCCAGGGGAAGCCGCGCCCCCCCGCGCCGAAGGGGCGTCTAGCCCACGCCGTACATCGTGAGCCGGTCCCGGTAGCGATCCTCCAGCACCGAGCGCACCCGTTGGTGCTCGGGCTGACTCAGCTCCGGGTCCGCGGCCACGAGGGCCCGAGCGTGGCGCTGGGCGAGGACGAGCAGCTCCTCGTCACGCATCAGGTCGGCGAAGCGCAGCACGGGATCCCGCCCGTGCTGCTGGCTCCCGAAGAGGTCTCCCTGGCCGCGGATGCGCAGGTCGGCGCGCGCCAGCTCGAAGCCGTCGGTGGTGCGCCGGAAGATCCTGAGGCGCTCGAGCGCCTCCTCGCCGGGCTCCGCCACCAGGATGCAGTGGCTCTCGGCGGCCCCACGCCCCACGCGCCCCCGGAGCTGGTGGAGCTGCGAGAGCCCGAACCGCTCGGCGTGCTCGATCACCATGACGCTCGCATTCGGCACGTCGATCCCCACCTCGATGACGGTGGTCGCGACCAGGACGTCCACCTCCCCGGCCAGAAAGGCGCGCATGACCGCGTCCTTCTCCGGGGCCGGCAGCTTGCCGTGCACCAGGCCGACCCGACGCCGGGGGAAGACCTCCGTGCGGAGACGCTCGAACTCGTCCTCGGCGGCGAGGAGATCGACCTTCTCCGACTCCGCCACGAGCGGGTATACGACGTAGGCCTGACGTCCCTCGGCGAGCTCCCGCTCGATGAACGCGTACATGCCGGGACGCCGGTCCGGCGGGCGGAGGGTCGTCCGGACGGGGGTCCGTCCGGGAGGCAGCTCGTCCAGCACGGTGAGGTCGAGGTCTCCGTGAAGCGCGAGGGCGAGCGAGCGGGGGATCGGCGTCGCCGACATCACGAGGATGTCGGGTCGCTCCCCGTCCCGCTCGGCCAGCGCCATGCGCTGCCGAACGCCGAAGCGGTGCTGCTCGTCCACGACCACGAGCCCGAGCTCGTGAAAGGATACGCCCTCCTGGATGAGGGCGTGCGTGCCGATCACCAGGGGCGCGTCGCCCCCCGCGACGGCCGCGAGCGCCGAGCGCCGAGCCGCGGCGCCGAGGCTCCCGGTGAGGAGGGTGACGCCGATGCCGAGCGGCTCGAGGAGCGAGCTCAGCGTGCGCGCGTGCTGCTCGGCGAGCAGCTCGGTCGGGGCCATGAGCGCCGCCTGCCGGCCGCCCTCCACCGCGAGGAGCATCGCGAACAACGCCACGAGCGTCTTTCCCGACCCCACGTCCCCCTGCAGAAGCCGGCTCATTCTACGCTGGGACTGCATGTCCTCGAAGATCTCTCGCAGCGCTCGGGCCTGGGCGTCGGTGAGCTCGAACGGAAGGGAGGCGTGCAGCGGCCGGATGAGCTGGTTCGTCCGCTCGTGGCGGATCCCGGGCTCGAGCTCCGTCGCCACCCGGCGTGCCTGGGCCTGGACGATTTGGAGGAAGAAGAGCTCGTCGAAGGCCAGCCGCCGGCGACCCGCCTCCGCCTGGCGAAGCTCCTCGGGACGGTGCAGCCACTCGAGCGCGCGACGCAGCGGGGGCAGACCGTCGCGTGCGAGCGCCTCCGGGGGCAGGTACTCGTCGTCGTCGGCCCATGCCAGAAGGGTGTCCAGGTTCTTCTCGAACACCCCGCGCAGCACCCACTGGGGCACGTCCTCGCCGGCCGGATAGCTCACGAAGATGACCCCGGTCCGGTCGGTGGGCCGGTCGCCGCGAGCGAGGACGGTGAACTCGCGGGGCTGGAGCTGGCGCCCGTGGAAGAACCGGACGGGACCCGTGACGAGGAGGGTGTCCCCTTCGCGCAGCTTCCGGTCGAGCCACGGCTGACCCGGCCACGCCACCGTGATCATGCCCGAGTCGTCCTCGAGCACGGCCTGGAAGATGCGAAGACCCCGACGGGTCGGAATGACGCCCTTGGTCCGGACGCGGCCGAGCGCGGTCGCGTCCATCCCCACCTCGAGCCGGCCGATCGGCTGAACCGTGGACGCGTCGTCGTAGCGGCGCGGAACGTGGTACAGGAGGTCGCGCACGGAACGGATGCCGATGCGAGCGAACGCGTCCGCCCGCTTCGGCCCCACGCCCTTGAGGAACTGGACCGGCCCGTCGAGCCGCGAGTAGCTCACGGTCGCAGCGCGCACGCCGGATCGAGCGACACCGCCGGCACCCTACGCGAAGACCGTCTCGGCGAACTCCGCGGCGTCGAAGCCCTCCAGGTCGTCCAGCGCCTCCCCCGTGCCCACCAGCTTCACGGGGATCCCGTGCTCCTGTTGGAGCGCCACGACGATCCCGCCTCTGGCCGAGGAATCCATCTTCGCCAGGATGATTCCGGTCAGCTCGAGCGCCTGCGAGAAGGCCTCGACCTGTCGCATCGCGTTCTGGCCCACGGTCGCGTCGAGGACCATGAGGGTCTCGTGGGGTGCGCCCTCGATGCGTCGCCGCACCACCCGATCGATCTTCGACAGCTCCTCCATCAGGCCGCGATTCGTGTGCAGCCGACCCGCCGTGTCGATGAGCACGACGTCGGTGCCGCGGGCCTCGGCCGCCTCCAGCGCGTCGAAGGCGACGGCCGCAGGATCCCCGCCCCGCTGGCCGCGAAGGAAGTCGGCCCCGATGCGCTCGGCCCAGACCTGGAGCTGGGCGACGGCCCCCGCGCGAAACGTGTCGGCGGCGGCGACCATCACGCTGCGACCCTCCGAGACCAGGTGGTGCGCGAGCTTGGCGACGGTCGTGGTCTTGCCCACCCCGTTCACGCCCACCATGAGGTACACGGTCGGTCCGACGTCCGCCGCCCGCAGCTCGACGTCGCGCGCAGGCCCCAGGATCTCCTCGATCTCGGCTCGAAGCGCCTCGGACAGCTCGGCCGAGCCCCGGACCCTTCCGCGGCGCAGCGACTCCTCCGCCCGATCGGTGAGGCGCATCGTCGCGGGCACGCCGAAGTCGGCCGCCAGCAGCCGCTCCTCCAAACGCTCCAGCGCCTCTTCGTCGAGGCCGCCCGCAGCCACCCGGACGTCCGTCAACGCCAGGTCCACCACGCGACGCCAGATCCCCTTCTTTCGCTCGATCTTCTTCTTGAACAGGCGTGCCATCTTCGTCCCGATCCCGTCAGCGCAGCCCGCTGCGGCGCCGGCCGACCCACTCCCCGCACAGGAGGCCGATCACCAGCAGGTACGGCCACGGCGACGTGCGCAGCGGACGCCCGGGAGCGTCGCCTCCCTCCTCTTCGCTTGCGACCCGGGTCGGGCGCGGGGGTTCCGCGGGCTCCGGCAGCATCTCCTCGGTCACCCGCGACACGTCGAAGCGTCCGGCCGCCAGGCTGTCCCCCCCGGGGCTCTCGACCCGATAGGTGTACGGGCCCGGAGGCAGGATCCCGGTCGTCACGCCCCCGCCCGTCGCGAACGCCGAGTCGACGACCGTCGAGTCCCCGGACCGCACGAGGACGCGCGCCCCCTCGCCCGTCGTCGGGAGGTTCCACACGACCGGCTCCCCTCGCTCGACGACCCACCGAGCCGGCCTCGGCTCGGCCGCGACCACCGAGCGGTCGGCGAGCATCCAGCCCACGACGCCTGACCAGAGCCTCCGGTAGGCCTCGCGTCCTCCCTCACGGGCCGCCCATCGCCAGAACCCGCTCGCCAGGACCACCGCGACGCGGCCCGACGGACGCTCTTCGAGGCGAAGCGCCGGTGTCGCCGCCCCCGCGCCGCGCAACTGCACGAGCATGGGCGCGGCGCCCGCCGGCTCGTCGGGGACGAGGACGTCCGAGAGCGGTGGGAGCCCCTGCAGCGACGTACCCGAGAGCGACCCGGCGATCGGTGACGAGGGCACGTCGGCCGACACGTACCACTCGCCGGCGCGCGGCGCGCCGGTCGGGACGCCGGCCAGCGCGGCCCCCGAAGCGTCGCCGGGCATCAGGATCTTTCGGCCCGGAAGGGCGAGCAGGGCGCTCGTCCACTCGTCGGGCTCGCCCCCCACGCCGTGCAGGACGACGAGCGCCGCATCGGAGACGGCCTGGCGCACCCTCGCCGAGTCCACGGGATCTCCCCGGTCTGCGGCGCGGCCAGCCTGGACGAAGCGGTTCGGGCCCGCGCGGAGGTAGCCGACGGTGGGAAAGCCGGAAACGTCCCGGAGGACGGGGAGCAGATAGCGGGGCTCCCAGTCCGGAACCAGCGAGAGCAGCACGAGCGCGCCCTCGGTGCGGCCGACCGCGGCGTAGTCCACGGCGCGGTCGTCTTCGGCAAACGCATCTCCCTCGAGGCGCACCCGGGCCGTGTAGCGGACCCGCCCCGGCGGGCCCGGCGGCGGCAGCTCGACCGACGCGGTGGCCCGCAGGCCCCCCGCGGGCGCGGGCACGCGCAGCGTCGCCACCAGCTCGGCCTCGGCCAGCACGTCCACGGCCAGCGTATCTCCGGGGGCCCCACCGTGCACCTCGATCGTCGCGGTGACAGGCTCGTCATCCTGGGCGAAATCCGGGACCTCGATACGGGAGACGCCCGCGTTCACGACGGTGTCCGCGAAGGCCTCGAACTCGACGTCCACGGGGAGCGCCTCCAGGGCGGAGCGGACCGCGACCGCGTCCTGAAAGCGCAGGTCGGACAGGACGATCACCCTCCGTGCGCCTCCCTCCGCGGCGCGCTGAAGCGCCGGCGCCAGGAGCGTGCCGGGCTCGGTGGGCACGGAGTCCGACGGGTCGGATCGGGGCGGGTCAGACCCGAACGTGACCACGTTCCACCCCGACGAGCGGAGCTCGTCGACCCGTGCCGAGGCACGTGACCAGGCGGAAGCCCCTCCCGAAGGCGCGGCGTCCATGCTCAGGGAAGCGTCGAGGAGGACCCATCGCGCGGACGCTCCCGCCGGCCCCAAGGCGGGCAGGCGCACGTCGAAGAGGAGCAGGAGCACGATCAGGAGGACCAGCGCGCGCAGGATCGCGAGACGCCGCCGCCCGGGCACGGGCAGATCCACGCGGAGGTAGATCCAGAAGGCGTAGCCGGTAAGCGCGGCCGCCAGCGCGAGGAAGAAGAGCCAGCGAATCACCGGGGCCACGCCTCACCGCGCCGGGTTGCGACGGCTCCGGGGGGCGACGAGGAAGCTACGGCATCCCCCCGCGAGACCCTTCCGGTGCCTCCGCCGCCTCCGCCGCTTCCTCCGAGACGGCCTCCTCCTCCTCGGCGACCGGAGCGTCCGGCTCCGCGACGGCGATCGCCGAGCGGACGGGGCCCGCCCTCGGGATGGACTCGAGCAGATCCAGCCGCGCGGTCATGTCGGAACGCCACTGCACACGATCCTGCGAGGGAACGGGATCGCCGGCGGGGAGATCGACCGAGAGGGGATCGACCTGGCGTCCGCTTCTCAGCATCTCGTAGTGGAGGTGGTTCCCCGTGGCGAGCCCCGTCTGCCCGACGTACCCGATGACGTCGCTCTGCCTGACGCGCGTCCCCAGCACGACGTCGGACACGAAGCCGCGCAGATGGGCGTAACGGGTCACGAAGCCGTTCGGGTGCCGAATCTCCACCGTGTTGCCGAAGCTGCCCTTCCACCCGCGATGGATCACGACCCCGTCGGAGGTCGCCATGATCTCGGTGCCGGCGTCCGCAGCGTAGTCGACCCCCCGGTGCGCTCGCCACGTCTGGAGAACCGGATGGTAGCGGGAGTTGGAGAAGCGCGAGGAGATCCGGCGGTAGGCGAGCGGCTTCAGGAGGAAGGCGCGACGCACCGACTCTCCCTCCCGGTCGAAGTACGAGCCCCGGCCGTCCCCGTTCGGGTCGAAGTAGATCGCGTGATACGCGGTTCCCTGGTTCACGAACTCGGCGGCGAGCAGCCGGCCGGCCCTCATCGAGCCGTCCGGCCGCACTTCGCGCTCGAAGGCGAAGCGGTACGTGTCCCCGGACCGGATCTGGCGCGAGAAGTCCACCTGCCACTGGAACACGCGATCGAGGTGGTCGATGAGCTCGTTGCGGTCGGCGAAGGTGAGGCCCGCGAGCATCTCGCTGTTCACGACCGCGTTCCACAGCACGGTCTCGATCTCGCCGCTCACGTAGAGCGTGTCCGTGTAGACCGGGGTCTCGATCAGCTCGGAGCGCCATCCGAGCTCGTCGCGATCCAGGCGCACGGTCTCGTCGGGGCTGACCGCGACGTCGATGCCGCGCAGGCTGTCCCCGTCCCGGAGATACCGGAGCGAGATCTCGGTGCCCGCCCTCATTCGCCGGGGCGAGGCGTGCTCGCGGAACGCGAGGAGCAGGGACGCCTGCTCGTTGGCGGACAGCACCCCGTCGAGAAGGCCTCCGAACGTCTGGCCGCGTCCGAGCGAGAAGATGCGGACGATCTCGGCCGGCGGGGCATAGACGGCCTCGACGACGCCCACGTCGGGCGCCTCCACCACGCAGCCCGTCGCCAGAGCCGCCAGCGCGGCGAGCGCAGTCCTGGATGCTGCTCGACTCTTTCCGGTCAACCTCGCTCCCCTCGCGGCGCCCCCCCGGGCGCCGCCGTGGCGGCCCCGACGACCGTC
>JBFFWJ010000120.1:0-8569 GCA_041570315.1 Longimicrobiales bacterium
ACGGCCTCCACGCTGTGACTTTCCGTTCTCTCAACATCCGGGGACGTCGGAGTCCTCGTTGCTGGGCCCGTCCAGCACACGGAGCCACGGATACCAGGTACCGCTTGGGGCTGCTGATCGTGTGACGTCCGGACGTTGCCGGTGCGATGCCCCACGGGCGCCGTGCTTCAGTGAAGTGAGCGTAGGCGAACGGACCCGGCAACCTTCACGGGTGGATCCTCGAACGGCACGGCCGGAAGAGCCCGACCCGGGCCCATCGGGATCTCACCTGATTGGCGGCTTGATGAGGCCGCCCCCTGGTCCACGAAAACCGGGGGCGGTTCAGGAAGCGGCACTCGAATTGTCATGAGGAGTTGGGACCCACCCGTCCACGACTCCCTCAGAGATCGGCCCACTCCTCCAGGTACCTCCGACGTTCCTCCGGGTCCTCGAACAGCACGTCGTTGAGATCGAAAGCCTCAGGGTCGTAGTCTGGGTAGGCTTCGCGCGCCTCGGGATCACCCGATACGATGTCTCGGTACCCCCAGACTCCACCGCAATCCTCGGGCGGACACGCTCGCTTCCCACCCGTACACCGAGGATATTTCACAGCCGGATCTCGGCGAACGATCTTCTGGAGCGTGACCTTGTGTTCCCATCCGTCGCCGAAGTCGTAGAGATAATCGGCTGACGCACCCGGTCCCGTGAGGTACTTCCGGACGTCGACGTCCCATCCCGGTGTCATTGGCTCCAAGGACTCCGGGTCCGGTACGCCGACCCATTCCTCCATTCCCGTACCCGGGTCCCTGACCACGAACGCGTGAAGATGCCCGTCGAGCCAGCCCATCGCGTCCTGAATGACGCTATGCAACTCCCAAAAGGTAGTCGTGCCCGGTACCTGCACCCGCCTCCAGATCGTGGGCTCGATGCCCCGTAGCTCCACCCGGAGCTCTAGCACGTCTTCGAAACGGTTCGCCAAGGTTCACCCGCTTGGGTAACGGACGTCCGTACGCCACAGGACCTGCGCCTCCGGCGCAGTCGCCGACAACCAGTTTCTCCCAGCGACCAATTGATTCACGACGTGTAGTCACACGCAAGTCGCCGCGCACTCACAGGGCTGCCTGCGCATGGGCTGCGCTTTCGGACCATCGTGGTCACGAGGTGGGCCTTCAGGGCCCAATTTGGTCGTGTGAAGACCTTTCGGCGTCCGCCCAGCTCTACTGCACGACCCGCACCGTGAAGCTCCCCGGATCTGTGAGCGCTGGGAACGGTAGGTAGCTCAGGACGGCGTTCGGCACGACCACGATTCGGTCGAGGGCGCTCGAGCCGTCAGAGGAGAGCACGGGATCGAGGAGGAGGATGTACAGCCAGTCGAGCACGGGGTGCGCGTCTTCGACCTGCGTTGCAGGGGTCGCGAGCCCACGATACATCGGTTCGGGGCGGGTCGCTCCGGTTGCTCCAGCCCGCCGCTCCATGCCTCGATTTGCGCGCTTCCCGAGCAAATGGGAAGTTGCCCACGCACGTCCGACCTGCACTAACCAGGAGATGTCAGTGCCGAACGTACAGGCCGTTTTGAGACAGGAGATCGAGAGGCTCGCGCGCAAGGTGATGCGCACCGAGGTAGACGCGACCAAGAAGGCGGTCGCCAGACAGCGTGGTGACATTGCCGAGTTGAAGCGAAGGAACGCGGAGCTGGAGCGTAGGCTGCGCTACCTGGAATCTCGCGAGACGGCTCGCCTGAGCGCCGGCCCGTCCGAGGCGAAGCCCCCGAAAGGCACGAGGTTTTCCGTCCGCTCCTTGAAGGCGCAGCGCGCCAGGGCAGGGTTGTCACGAGCCGACTACGCCACCCTGGTCGGTGTCAGTGCCTCCACGATCTACAACTGGGAGAGTGGCGCCACGAAGCCCGGCAAGAAGGACCTGGCAACGCTGGTGTCCCTTAGGGGGCTGGGAAAGCGGGAGGCCAAGAGGCGTCTGGAGCTGCTGGCGGAGAGCTAAAGCGGCCCCGGTGGGACCGGCTCATCGCATTGCGGCGGCTTCGCTGCTCGTGGTTTCAACCGCGTGCCACGCTCTCGCCGATGATTCTCGTCTTCGGACCCAGCGCGGGGCGGCCCTCGGGTACGCCATGCCGGGTTCACGCTCCGCCGCTGCGCGGACGAAGAGATGACCACGAAAGGGAACCAGGATGCGACGCTTGGTGTCGCTTGCTGCGGCTTCGATGCTCTGCGGCTGTGCTTCCACACCTGACTCGTCGTCGCTGGCGCCGGTGCCTGTCTATGCCGAGGACGAGATCCTTTGTGAGTACGAGGTCATGGAGCGAGTTCGGATCCGCAGTCCAAGGTCGGCCGACAGCGAGGCGGATCTCATTCGCCAACTGCTGGACGCGTACGGGCGTGCCGGGGCAGCTGTCGGAGCGGACGCAGTGATCGCCGAAATCCCGTCGACGTCGGGCCGGGCACGCCGGCGCGAGATCGGTCGCGCCTTTCCGATTCCGACCGGGCCTCCGCCAGGTCGAGCCATCCGGTTCATTCCCGGTACCTGCGAGCGTGCCTGACTCCCTTCTCGGCCCCTCGGCTCGGGGCCGGGGGGTGGCGGCTCGCGCAGCCACCCGAATGCGCGCGCTGGCACCCGATCCGTAGGTCGCGGCGGCGCTGCCTGTCAGCCTGGCTCCGAGCTCAGTTGCCCTCGAAGGACCAGTTCAGGATCGGCATGACGGGAAGCACGCCTCCCTCCTGGATGATGTTGACCAAGCCTACCTGCACCCCGTTGAGGCGCTCCGCGTAGTTGACCAGGCCGAACTGCAGGCCGCGGAAGTTGCGCGTGTGGTTCACGGCCGAGAACTGCAGCCCGTGTCCGGCCGCGGCGGAGTTGACGAAGCCGTACTGGAGTCCCTCGAAGCTGCCCTGAACGATGTTCACCATGGTGCTCTGGAGCCCCTTGAAGTCGCCGTCGGCGAGGCCGACGAGGCCGAGCTGCACGCCGACGACATCACCGGTGGTGTGGCTCACGAGCCCCAGGTCGAAGCCGGTCAGGTCGGTGTTCTTGCCGTACAGAAGGCTCAGGCGGACGCCGCGCACCGCGTCCGTCTCGGCGACGAGCTGGATCGGGTTCCACAGAGCGAGCTGGATGGGCTGCTCTTCCTGGGCGTGCACACCCTGGCCGATTCCGGCCACGGCCAGGCACGCGAGAGCAAGGGCTGGCTGCTTCATGGGGCGACTCCTTTGGTTCAGATCCGTGATCCGGCCCTCCGTCGGATCGCTGGTGGGCAGCAGCCTCGATCCGAACAAAGATCGCGTGCGCCTCGGGTGGGAGCCAGGACGTGCGGGCGGCTCGACCGTCGGCGTGGCTCCTCACGCCCCGGCCAGGATCTCCCGTCCCAGCTCCTCGAGCTCGGCCTTGCTGCACCCCCCGAACGTGTGCGATGCCGTGCGGTCGTAGGCCTGGCAGAGGTGAGCGCACCGGGCACCGACCACGAGCCGGTCGGCCATGTTGAAGAGGACGTTGTCCTCCTTGAGGATGTGCCCCCGGATCAACGCGACGTAGTCTCGCCCGGCTCGGACGAGGCGTGCGAGCGCCGTGGCGTCGCCCGCGCGAGCGGCGTCGATCGAGTCGGCCATGGCGGAGGCGTGCTGTCGACCGAGGCGGTGCTCGTGGAGCATGACCGCGATGGGCCCGCTGTCCACGGGAAGCCCCTGCTCGACCAGGGCGGGGAAGAGGAGGTCCTCCTCCTTTCCGTGGTGACAGGCGTCTGCGAAGAGCCGGATGTACCGGATGCACCCGGCGACCCGGTCGAAGTCGGTATCGACGAGATCTCGGTCCAGCAGCCCGTCGAGCACCTCCGCCACGCGCAGGATCTGCCGGTGCTCCTCCCGCAGGACCCGGGTCGCGTGGGGGTCGGGCACGTGGCTCTCCCGGTCGGAGCGGCCGACCGCCGCGTCGGGCCCGGAGGGCCGACGCGTGTAGATCGCCCGGTGCTCCTCGCCGCCGCTTCCGAAGCAGGCCGCGCACCCCTCCACGGCCGTTCCACCGCGGACGGGATCGGACGCCACCTCGTACCCCAGCTCTCGGTAGAGCGCGATCATCTCGTCGGCCCGGGCACCCGCGGCCACGAAGCGGTGGTGCCAGCCGGCCCGGATGCGCTCGGGATCGGGATGCGTCACGCCCGGCTGAGCGTCCGGGGAGGGCGCACGGTCGCTCCCGCCGGGGGGCTGCCCCACCATCGGGAGTCTGCGCTCGCCCGTCACCGTCTTTTCAGGCCGGAGCCGCCGCGCCCTCGGCCGCCAGACGCGCGAGCCGCCTGCGCCCGAGGTGCGCGGCCCCGAGGGCGCCCGTGAACTGCACCAGGTCTCCCCGGGGCACGTTGACGTCGGCCTCCAGCGCCTCGCCGATGACGTCGGCCATGCGCTCGAAGCGGAGGATGCCGCCGATGAGGGTGAACTCGGGCTCCATGTTGACCCGCTTCATGAGCTGCAGCGACCGGCCCACGAGGGAGACGACCGCGCCGTGCATGATGTCGGCGGGCGCGGCGCCCTGGGAGAGCTGGTTGATGACCTCGGACTCGGCGAAGACCGCGCAGACGCCGGAGATCGCGACGGGGCTCTTCGACGTGGCCACGAGCGGTCCGATCTCCTCGGTCTCGAAGCCCATGTAGCGCGCGGTCTTCTCGAGGAAGGCGCCCGTGCCGGCCGCGCACTTGTCGTTGAGGCGGAAGGACCGGACCTTGCCGTCGTCGGAGACGCGCGTGGCCTTCATGGTCTGTCCGCCGACGTCGAGGATGGTCGCCGTGCCGGGGAAGAGGAGGCACGCGCCGCGTGCGGCGGCGGTGAGGTCGGTGACGTGGGCGTCCGCGTCCGCCATCTGGTGCCGGCCGAACCCGGTGCTCACGACGTACGCGAGGTCGCTCCGGCGCAGGCCCGCCTTGTCGAGGGCGTCCTCGAGGACGGTCCGGCCGACCTCGGCGAGCTTGAAGCCGGTCGGGCGCATCGCGTGCCCGACGATCCGGTCCTCGGCGTCGAGAACGAGCGCCTTGGTGTACGTCGACCCGAGGTCGACCCCCGCGGTGTATCTCATGACGCGGTCACCTCCTCCTCGGCCGGCCTTCGGCTGGCGCGCACGTGGTCGAGCGCGAAGAGCGCTGCGCCGAGCGCGCCCATGTAGTGGGACTCGTCGCTCACGTTGAGGGGGACGCCCAGCCGGTCGGCCAGCGCCGCGACCATCGCGCTGTTCCTGGCCACGCCACCGGTGAAGGTCACCTGGGGCTCGATCCCCACGCGCCGCAGGAGACCGGCCGACCGAGCGGCGATCGACTGGTGCACCCCGAGCAGGATGTCCTCGATCTTCTTGCCCCGGCCGAGCCAGGAGAGCACCTCGGACTCCGCGAAGACCGTGCACGTCGTGCTGATCTTCACGGGGCGCTCACCCGTGAGCGCCGTCGGGCCGAGCTCGTCGATCGGGATGTCGAGCGCGCTCGAGGCCGCTCCGAGGAATCGCCCGGTCCCGGCCGCGCACTTGTCGTTCATGCAGAAGTCGAGGATCTCTCCGTCGGCCGAGACCCGGATCGCCTTCGTGTCCTGGCCACCCATGTCGACCACCGTGCGCGTGCTCGGGAACATGTGGACCGCGCCCCGGCCGTGGCAGCTGATCTCGGTGACCTGGGCATTGCCGAAGGTGACCTTGTAGCGCCCGTACCCGGTGCCGATCACGTACTCGACCTCGCGCTCCTCGAGGCCCGCCGCGTCCAGCGCCTGCACGAAGGCGCTCTCGGCGGCCTGGACCACGTTCGCGCCCGTGTCGGTGAGCGACCGGGCCACGATGGAGCCGGCCTCGTCTACGATGACCGCCTTGGTTTGGGTGGATCCCACGTCCACGCCGGCTGCGTAGGCCATGATCGCTGCTCCCTATCGGAACATCGGAGACACTGGATTAATGCCCCGCGCCTGCCGCGGCCTTCACGCGGCGCGATGCGAGGCCCTCGAAGAAGGCGTCGATGCGGTTCCTGAGCTGCGCCTCGGAGACGACCCTCCGGTCCATCATGTCCGACTCGATGAAGAGGGATGGGGTATCCGCGCGGGACATGATCTCCCGGCGGCTGTCGGCGAGCCCCGTCGAGACGGTCCGGCAGCTCTTGATGGGGTGGTAGACGATGCCGTCGGCGCCGAAGGCGTCGAACATCCCCAGGAGCGCGTCGGTGTGGAAGAACATGCTGTCCATGGCGTCGCGCACGCCGAGGAGGAGCCCCTCGGCGAGGCTGTCGAGCGGGCGGCCCAGATCGTACTGGAAGCCGCCGTTCGCTCCGCCCGAGGCGAACCAGAGGTAGGTCGATCCGACGAAGGTGCCGCCCCACTCGGTGAAGAGCTCCCCGAAGCGGCGGAAGATGGGGTAACAGGGGACGCCCACGAAGATCAGGCGGTAGAGCTCCTCGGTCAGCGTGCCGATGCCCTCGGCGCTCTTGAGCTCCATCTCCTCGACCAGCTCCTCGAAGTACCGCGCCCCCTCGGGGGTGCCGCGCAGGCAGTTGGATACGCCGAGGTAGATCGTGCCGTCGGTGAGCGCGTTGAAGAGCGACGGCCGGGCCGCGTTCAGCTCGAGCACCCGCCGCCAGCCCCGCGCCATCGTGTTGGCGTGACCGAGGGTCTCCCTGAGCCGGTCGATGTCGAACGCCGTGCCGCTGATCCTCTCGAGCACGGGGATCAGCTCCTCGAGCTGGGCGACCACGTAGCGACGGTCGTTCTCGAAGTCGGCGTGCCCCGGTCCGGGGCGAACTCCGTCCGCGCGGCTTCCGGGCGTGTCGATCGTCACGATCGGGCAGCCGTACATCCGCTCCCAGATCTCGGCCCACTTGATGTAGGTGTTGCAGGCGTTGGTGTGCACGGAGATCGCCGGCTTGGGGATGCGCCCCATCGGGAGGCGTCCCCCTCGGAGCTGCGTGGCGACGTCCGCCTTCACGTAGCCGCAGATGTCGGGCGAGTAGCCGTAGTCCTCGGCCTCGTCGAGGTATTCGTGCGCCTGGTGGCGAACCGCGGTCTGGAGCGAGTTGATCTCGGGGAAGACCACGGGCAGGTCGAAGGTCCGCAGAAGCTCGACCAGGCTGCCCATGACGAAGACGTACGCGGACGGACGGCCCTCCTCGGCGGCCGTGCCCAGGTCGGCGAACCACTCCCGGAAGAGACGCGCCCCCTCGGCGTTGCCCCGTCCCACGATGCCGGCTTCTGCCGTCGGTGTCATGGCCTTTCCCTCAGTCGAACATCAGGTTCTCGACGAACGTCTCCAGCTGGATCTCCAGGTGGTCGAAGCTCGTCATGTTCTCCTCGAACTCGCTCACGAAGTAGGGAACGCCCTCCGCGTCCAGCATGTGCGTGTACGCCACCTGCTCCTCCAGGCCCGGCTCGCACATCTTGGCCGCCGTCACGATCGCGGCCTCCGCATCCGATCCTCGGATGCGCGCCAGGAGCATCTCCTCCTTCTTCTTGCGGTTGTCGTGCTGAACCGGCGAATAGGACGAGTCCTCGAGGTACGCTTCGGCCAGGTTGGTGAGCGGATCTCCCCCGGTCGGCACGTCGCCCAGGATCCAGCGCATCCCGATGAGCAGGTCGTCGTCCACCACGTAGCACGACCGCGCCACCGCGCGGACGAGGTCCAGCGGGGGCTGCTCGCAGAAGCCTCCCTCGAAGACCACGCGGATGCGGTCGGGCTTGTTGACCTCTCGCGCCCGAGCCATGGGCAGCGCCCGGGCCAGGACCTCGTTGTGGTCCTCGCGCCGCATCAGGCCGCCCAGGGCCATGAGCGCGTACGCCTCGTCGGCGGAGAGCTGCCACGGTGCGTCGCGCTTGAGCGCGTACATCTCGCGCAGGAGAGCCCGGTTGCGGTTGTAGACGGCGATCGAGGCGCGCAGGTCGTCGGCCGCGACGGATCCTCCGGTCGCCTCCTCGACCGAGCGGCGCAGGCGGTCGTACTCCCCGCGCAGGTACGTGGCGCTGTGCTTCGAGTTGGCGTTCTGCGGCAGGTACAGGATCTGGCAGGGGTAGTCGAAGTTCCGGCCGAAGATCCCGGCGAGGTTACGTGCCGCGTCGCAGATGGGGTGGGTGACGAACATGTCGAGCTCGACCCGTCCGGAGAGCGCGATCTCGAGCGACGTCTTGAGGATCGAGCAGAGGTACGAGCCGAAGCGGGAGTCGGACTGCAGCGGCTCGACCGGGGCGCCGCGCATGCGGAAGGGCAGGGCGCCGGCCGCGTGCGCGATCTCCTCGGGGAAGTAGACCTGGAAGTGTCCCACGACCTTGCCGCCGGCCTCGCGCCAGCGCCGCACCGTGGGGTAGGTGTCGTCCTCGAGGAGCTCGCGCGCGCTCCAGAGCAGCTCGTCGAGCGAGTCGAAGCTCAGCTCCGGGATCGTCTCGGAGGTCATGCGTGCCTCCATGCGGGTGGACGCTTTTCCATGAACGACGTCAGGCCCTCGGTGGCGTCCGCGGTCGCCATGAGGTCGTCCAGGTAGATCCGGGCGGCCGCGCGCATGGGCCCCTCGAGCCCGCCCCGCCCGGCGCGCATGGCCTTCTTGGCGCGACGGAGGGCGGCGGCGCTCCGCTCGGCGATCGAGCGG
>JBFFWJ010000121.1:0-8559 GCA_041570315.1 Longimicrobiales bacterium
CGATCACGAGATGTCGGCCGGTGAACGGCGGCGCCAGGAGCGGAGGATCTGGCGCAACGGGCTCGTCGTGTCCGTGGCGCTCCACCTCCTCCTCTTCCTGGGCTGGCGCGGCAACGTCCTCCCGCAGTCGCCCTTCGCGGCTGCCGGACCCAGGGCCGGTGACGATCGCGCCGCGCCCGGAGGGATGCAGGCCCTGACCCTGCACACGCCCCCTCCCATGCCGATCGTGCCGCCACCGGTGCCGATCGCGGTCAGCGTCGAGGTCGAGCCGGTGGAGTTCGAGGAGACGGTGGAGCTGGACCCGGCCTCGGTGCTGGGCGACGAGCCCGGCGTCCTGGAGGGCCCCGGCCTCGAGAACGGCACCGGGAGGGGGGACGGGGGCAACGCGGAAGAGGGTCTCTTCCGGCTTCAGCCGGCGACCCCGAGGGGCATGATCATCCCGCCGACCAACGAGAGCCTCCGTGGCACCGAGGTGCAGGTCTGGGTCTTCGTGGACGAGCGCGGGCGCGTCGTCGCCGACTCCACGCGGCTCGATCCGCCGACGCGGGACCGCGGCTTCAACCGGCGCCTCATCCGAGAGGCGTCGGAGTGGACGTTCCGGCCCGCGGTGCAGGAGGGACGGCCGATCGCCTCGTGGTTCCCCTACCGCATCAGCATGTAGCGCGGACGCCTCGGCGCCCGAACCGGGCCCGGCTCAGGGGCCGATCTTCCAGAACAGGACCCGGTAGTCGAAGACCGTGAACGCGATCCGGTCGCCGGTCGGCGCGTACGCGGGCTGCGTCTTGTGCGAGGGGTCGAAGGTGAGCTGCTCCGGAGCCCCCCCGCCGACCGGCACCCGGAAGACCTGGAAGAAGCCGTCGTCGGCCCGATCGACGTACGCCGCCCATCGTCCATCGGGCGACACGCCGATGCCCGAGTGCACCTGGTCGGACCCGTAGGCGTGGAAGCGCGCCGGCACCCCGCCGGTCCGCGGCACCGTCCACAGGCTCTTGCGACCGATGGCCTCGGCAGCCTCGAAGACCAGCGTCTCCCCGTCGTCCGCCCACTCCCCGTGGATCACGTCGTGCTCGAAGCCCTCCGTGTCGACGGGGGTCTGGGGCATCGTGATCGCGCCGGTCTCCTGGTCGATCCCGATCACGAAGAGATGGGCCTGGCGGGCGCCGTCGTCGTCCGCACGATAGCTGGGGAAGGCCACGAAGCGTCCATCCGGGGACCAGCGGGCCCAGCCGGTCTCGTTGCCGCCCTCGCTGATCATGCGGGGCTCGACGCTGCCGTCGGCGGCCATGAGCCAGATGTCGTCGGAGCCTTCGTGCGTGTGGAAGGCGATCCAGCGACCGTTGGGAGACCAGTGCATCGCCTGGTCCTCGGAGTACGACCGCCGGATCACCCGGTCCGGCGACGTCCGGGGCGGATCGGCGTCGGCGTCCACGACGCCGATGTGCTGGGCGATGTCCGGGTAGTGGAAGTCGTCGGTGACGTGGCGCCAGGAGCCGAAGGTGAAGGCGACCTGCCGGCCGTCCCAGCTCCAGCTGGGCGTCTCCGACTGGAACGCCGTGAGAGGCGTGGAGGGCCCGCCCGCGGCCGGCGCCGTCGCCAGGAAGACCCGGTAGTCCTGACTCTTGAACACGACCGTCCCGTCGCTCCCGACCGAGGGCGCGTACGCGTCGCGAGCGAAGCCGGTGAGCTTGGCTGCCGCGCCGCCGTCGACCGGCCGCCGCCACAGGTCGAGGAACCCGTCCTCGCCCGGCGCGCCGTAATAGACGAGGTCGCCCCCCGGGGAGAACGCGACGGGCCCGTACGCCTCCTGGTCGCGGAAGGAGCTCTCCGGTTCCTCGCAGGCCGCACGGAGGAGCTGCCGACCGCTCTCGAGCGACAGGCAGGCGAGGCCCCCGTCGGGCGCCCAGGCGGGAAAGGAGAGTCGCGCGCCCGCCGCCCGGCGGACGGCCTCCCCGCCGCTCGCGCTCATGACCCAGACCTCCGAGCCCTCGGATCCCCCCGTCACGCCGGCCACGCGCTCCCCGTCGTGGGACCACGCGAGCATGTCGAGCGCTCCGGTCGCCGGCCCGTCCGTGCGGCCGGGCCACAGGGGCGCTCGGCTCCCCTCGACGCGGTCGTACAGCCACCACTCCTGACGGCTCCGATCGAAGACGCGCTCTCGGACCGCCAGGGTGCGGCTGTCGGGGAGCCAGGCCAGGAAGCGGATCGAGGTCGTGCCGGGGCCCATCACGCGGGCCGCGCCGCCCGCCAGCGGCACCACGTGCACGCGGTCCCGCTCCGTGTCGGCGAGCCAGCGGCCGTCGGGCGAGACCCGGCCCAGGGGAGCGCGGTACGCGACGGGGCCGTCCTGCTCGGCGGTGGCCAGGTAGTGGAGGTCGGGGCCGACCGGCCGCGCCGCCTCCGGGCCGTCGCAGGCCGCCAGGCCGCCGACGAGCAGCGCGCCGGCGAGCGTGCGGAGCCGGAAGGGATGCGGCAGGTTGCACGCTCGCGCGCACGAGGCGATACCGGCGCGGGCGCCGGGCTGAAGGTCGCGCGCGGGGTGCGCGGAGTCCGGGACGGTCATGGGCGCGAATATGGGAGACGCTCCGGCGAGCCGACAGGCAGGCCGGCCGCAGGCGTCCGACCTCGGCGTGCCGGGAACCCGCCGACGCGCCCAGGCGTTGCTTCGACGGGGTCGCCGGGCTCGCTCGGCGGTCCGCGGCGCCGCTCGCCAGGGTTGCCTGTATTGACATCTATTCAATTTTGAATCAAAATCCATCGCTCGAAACGAAGCCATCACGCCCAGGAGGTCCTCGATGGAATCCCTGCCCAAGGTCGGCCGTCTCCTCTTCGCGCTGCCCATGGCGGTCTTCGGCCTGTTCCACTTCATGATGGCGGGGGCGATGGCCGCCATGGTCCCGATCCCGGGCGGGGTGCTCTGGGTCTACGTGACCGGCCTCGCGCTGATCGCGGCCGCCGCGTCGATCCTCAGCGGAAAGCAGGCGGTGCTCGCGACCCGTCTCCTCGGGCTCATGCTCCTGATCTTCGCGCTCTCGATCCACCTCCCGGCCCTCCTCGGGGGAGACCAGGCCGCGATGTCGAACCTGCTCAAGGACACCGCGCTCGCCGGCGGCGCCTTCATCCTGTCGGGCGTGCTGGCCGGCGAGGAGGCCGCGGCTGACGCGTAGTCGACGCAAGCCCCCGGCTCCGACGGCCGAGGCCGGCAGGCGGCTCCGAGCGGAGGCGATCGGCCCGTGACGGGACCGGCCCCGATCGAGGTGCGCCTGACCGAGGGTTCGGGGCTCGGGGGCCGCGTGCGCGCGGTCGCCCGGGCCCTCGGCGCGCCGCTCTCGGTCCGGGGCGTCCCGGCGGGCCCCTCACGCGTCGGTGACGTCGCGCTTCGGGAAGACGCCGAGCCGTGGCGGGTCGAGGCGGCGCTCCTCAGGGCGCTCTCGCCCCGGCACGTGCTCTTCCTGTGCGTGGCCAACTCCGCGCGCAGCCAGCTCGCGGAAGGCATCGCCCGCTCGATGGCCGGCGACGGCGTGAGGATCTCGTCGGCGGGCAGCGAGCCCGGGACGGTGCGTCCGCAGGCCGTGGCCGTGCTGGCCGAGATCGGCATCGACGCGTCGTCTCAGCGCTCCAAGGCGGTCGACGCGGTGACGGGCCCCGTCGACGCCGTGATCACGCTGTGCGCCGAGGAGGTCTGCCCGGCCTGGCTGGGCGGGGCCCGGCGGCTCCACTGGGGCCTGCCCGACCCGGCCGGGGCCGGGGGGACGGAGGAGGAGCGGCTCGCCGCCTTCCGGCTCGTGCGGGACGAGCTGCGCACGCGCTTGGCGGTCCTGCTGGGCCCGACTTCGCTCGAGTAGCGGCGCGCTGTAGCTTCAGGGATGGTCCAGACCTCGCGCGCCACGAAGCGCATCCTGTGGGTGGACGACGAAGTCGACCTCCTCAAGCCGCACCTGCTGTTCCTGCAGGCGCGCGGCTACCACGTGGACGCGATCTCCAACGGAGACGATGCCCTCGAGCTGCTCCGCGAGTACCCCTACGACCTGGTGCTGCTCGACGAGCAGATGCCGGGCCGCAGCGGGCTCCAGGTGCTCGAGATCCTCCGCCGCGAGGACCCGCACCAGCGTGTCGTGATGGTGACGAAGTCGGAGGAGGACCACACGATGACCGAGGCGATCGGCCGTCGGGTCGACGACTACCTCGTGAAGCCGACCAGCCCCCGCCAGGTCCTCTCGGTCGTCACGCGCATTCTGGAGGGCTCGTCGATCCGGCAGCAGCGGGTCGCGCAGGACTTCGCCGCTCGCTTCGGCACGCTCTCGCGGAACGCGCAGGACGCCTCGACTCCGGAGGACTACGCCGGGGTGTACACGGAGCTCGTCGGGTGGCTCATGAGGCTGGAGGACAGCGGCGAGGCCGGTCTCCTCGACACCGTGGGGACCCTGATGACCGACCTCCGCCGCGACTTCGGCGTCTGGGTCGTCCGGGAGTACCCGCGCTGGGTCCGGGATTCCGAGGACCGGCCGAGGCTGTCGATCGACCTCGTCCGGGAGTTCCTCGTTCCCAGGCTCGGGAGCGAGCCGGTCTACTTCGTGGTGCTCGACTGCATGCGCCTCGACCAGTGGAGGGCGATGACCCCCCTGCTCGCGGAGTTCTTCGAGATCGAGGAGGCCTTCCACTACTCGATCCTGCCCACGGCGACCCCCTACGCCCGCAACGCGATCTTCAGCGGGCTTTATCCCGACGAGATCGCGGCGCGCAGGCCGGGGTGGTGGGACGCGTCGGACGACGAGGGGAGCCTGAACGCCTTCGAGGACGAGCTGCTCTCCGACCAGCTCAAGCGACTCACGGGCCGGGACGTCCCGGTTCACTACGAGAAGATCTTCTCGGATCGGCAGGGCGATCAGGTGCGCGCCCGGGTGAACTCGGCGGTCAAGGCGCCCGGCACGGTCGTCGCCCTGGTGTTCAACTTCGTGGACCTCATGACGCACGGCCGCTCCGAGTCGCCGATCCTGATGGAGGTGGCCCGCGACGAGGCGGCGCTACGCGGCCTGACGCGCGCGTGGTTCGAGCGCTCGACGGCCTTCGCCGTGCTCAAGGAGGCGGCGCTCCAGGGGCACAAGGTGATCCTGACGACGGACCACGGGTCGATCCTGTGTCAGCGCCCGACGACGGTCTTCGCGCGCAAGGACGCGACCAGCAACCTCCGGTACAAGTTCGGCCAGGACCTGCGCGCCGAGGTGTCCAGCTCGGCCTTCGGGACACGGAACGAAGAGGACCTGAGGCTGCCGCGCGGCCGGCTCGGCACGTCGTACCTCATCGCTCTGGAGGACTACTTCTTCGTCTACCCGACGAAGCTGCGGGAATACCAGGCGCGGTACCGGAACTCGTTCCTGCACGGAGGCATCAGCCCCGAGGAGATGATCGTTCCGGTCGCGAGCCTGACACCCAGGCGGTAGGCCGCGTGCCCTCGGTCCCGCGCTCCGCCCCGCGCGCCCTCGAGCGGACCGCGCTCCCGCCCGCTGCCCGGCAGGTCTGACGGTGCAGCTCTACGCGCGCATCTTCCGGTACCTGGGCCCCCACCGGCCGATCCTCTCGCTCGCGATCGCGGCGGCCGCCCTGTACGCGCTCCTCGACACCGCGACGTACGTCCTCCTGATTCCGTTCGTCGAGGCGCTCTTCGTGAGCGGGGACGGGGCCGGCGCGCCCAGCGGGAGCGCGATCCAGCGGCTCCTCGACGCGACCGTCTACCGCTGGGTGGACCTGTCCGGCGATCCCCTCGTCGCGATCGGCCGCATCATCGTGCTCATCGTCCTCGTGTTCCTTCTGAAGAACGTCTTCCTCTTCTCGCGCGCGTACCTGATGGCGAGGGTGGAGCAGGGCGTGAATCGGGACCTGCGCAACGAGGTGTACGATCATCTCGTCGATCTCGACCTGGGCTTCTTCGGACGGGTTCGCGCGGGCCAGATCCTGAGCCGCCTCACCACGGAGATCGAGCAGCTGAGGACGCTGGTCACGAGCGAGGCGTCGAAGCTCGTCTTCGCGTCGTTCGAGTTCGTGGTCGCGCTGGCGACGATGCTGCTCATCTCCTGGAAGCTCACCCTGGCGGCGTTCGTCGTGATCCCCGGCGCGATGGCGATCTGGGGGCCGCTCGTCTCGGTGCTGAGGCGTCGCGACCGCCGCGTCCTGCACCTCGGCGGAGAGGTGAGCGCGCACATCCAGGAGACGCTCGCCGGGATCCGGCTCGTGAAGTCCACGGCGGCCGAGGAGCGCGAGCGCCAGCGCTTCCATCGGCTCACGGGTGACTACTTCCGGCAGTTCCTGCGCGCGGAGCTGGCCCGCGCCATGGCCGCGCCCATGACGGAGATGCTCGCCGCGGCGGGGACGGTGATCCTCCTCTGGTACGGGGCCCGTCTGGTCGTGGGCGGCGAGGTGACGGGGGCCCAGTTCGTGGGCTTCCTCGGGCTCTCGCTCAAGCTCTACTCGCCGGTGAAGAACGTGGCCAAGTTCCCGGCGACGGCGCAGCCGGGGCTCGTGGCCGCCGAGCGCGTCTTCGAGTTCCTGGACGCGCCCATCGAGATCGGGGATTCGCCCGACGCACGACCGCTCGCGGGCTTTCGCTCGGAGGTGGCGTTCGATCAGGTGTCGTTCTCGTACGCCGACGGCGAGCCGGCCGTGCGCGGCGTGTCGTTCGTGGTGCCCAAGGGCACCGTGCTGGCGCTCGTGGGGCGCAGCGGGTCGGGCAAGAGCACGCTCGTGGATCTCCTCGCGCGCTTCTTCGACGTGACCGGGGGCCGCATCACGATCGACGGCGTGGACGTGCGTGACGTGCGCGTGCGCGACCTGCGGGGGCTGCTCGGCATCGTCTCCCAGGAGACGATCCTCTTCCACGACACGGTCCGGGCCAACATCTCCTACGGGCGCCCGGACGCCACGGAGGCGGACATCGAGGCCGCGGCGCGGGCGGCCCACGCGCACGACTTCGTCTCGGGGATGCCGGAGGGTTACGACACGGTGGTGGGCGAGCGCGGCGTCGAGCTCTCCGGGGGCGAGCGCCAGCGGATCGCGATCGCCCGGGCCCTCCTCAGGGATCCGCCCATCCTGATCTTCGACGAGGCCACGAGCGCGCTCGACACCGAGTCCGAGCGGCTCATCCAGGCGGCGATCGAGAGGCTCATGGAGGGACGAACGGTGCTCGTCGTCGCGCACCGCCTGTCCACGGTGCAGCGGGCGGACCAGATCCTCGTCTTGGACCGCGGACGCATCGTGGAGCGGGGGGATCACGGGACGCTCATGGCCGAAAGCGGCACGTACCGGAGACTGTACGAGCTGCAGTTCGAGGATGCGGCCACCGCCGGCGGCTCGTAGCACGGCGTGCCGGGCGAGGTCGCGGCGCGCGGCGCCACGGCGGCCGCGGTGAGCGGGCGCCGCGTGGGGCACGCGCTCGAGTACGCAGGCTTTCGGGCCGCCCGCTCGGTGGGTCGGCTCCTGCCCGAGGGGCTGGTGCTGCGCGTGGCCGCCGTCCTCGGCTGGATCGCCGGAGCCGCCCTCCGGGTCCGGCGCAGGGACGTCGACCGCCACCTGGCGCTGGCCTTTCCCGACCGTTCGCGGAGGTGGCGACGCCGCGTGGCGCGGGCCAGCTACGTGCACCTCGCCCGGGAGGCCGCCACGGTCTTCCGCATGGCGGGCTGGGGGCCGGAGCGCATTCTCGCGCGCGTGTCGGTGCGGGGCCTCTCCGAGCTGCGGCAGGCCACGCAGGAGGCGACGGGCGCCCTGCTCCTGACGGGTCACATCGGCAACTGGGAGCTTGCGGGCTCGGCCGTCGCCGCGGCCGGGGTCCCGCTCGACGTCGTCGGCAAGGGAATGGCGAACCGTCGCTTCGAGGCCGACCTGTTCCAGACGAGGGAGCAGCTCGGAATGCGCGTCATCGACATGACCGCGGCGCGCAAGGGTGTGCTGAGAGCCCTGCGCGAGGGACGCGTCGTGGCGATGCTCGCGGACCAGAACGCGCATCGGAGCGGCGTCTTCGTGCCCTTCTTCGGCAAGGCCGCGGCCACGGCGCGTGGGCCGGCCCTCTTCGCGATCCGCACGGGGGCGCCGGTCTTCCTGGGCATCTCGGTCCGCGAGCCCGGCTGGAGGCAGCGCTACACGGTCACGCTGACCCGGATGTCGTTCCGCCCGACCGGCGACGTGGAGGCCGATACCCGCGCCCTGCTCACCGAGTACGCCGCGGCGCTGGAGGAGGCCATCCGGGAGGCTCCCGGTCAGTATTTCTGGCAGCACAAGCGCTGGAAGACGCGGCCTCCGGGGGAACCGGCGTCCCCGCGCTAGGTAGGAAACCCCGACGGCACGCGCCTCGTCGGCCGACGGCCGTTTCTCCCCCCGGAGCATCGAGAACCGTGATCTACGTCTGCATCCCCACGCACAACGAGGCCACGACGATCGGCGTCCTCCTGTGGAAGACGCGGAACGTGCTCGGGGAGTTCGGCCGGGATTACCGCCTCGTGGTCCACGACGACGCCTCGGACGACGACACCGCCGAGGTCCTCTCTCGCTACCGCCGCTCGCTCCCGCTCACGA